>NZ_JAFCWM010000009.1:0-192981 GCF_049897565.1 Massilia sp. TWR1-2-2
GCCCGGGTCGTTAAAGCAGTAGCGCAGCGCTATCCCGAAAAACGATTGACGAAAAAGACGACTGAGGAAAAAAAAGCTTAACTTAGCGGCATTAGGGTCAGACCCAGGTCTGACCCCGTCGTCTGACAACGGTTTGGGCGGTGGCGGCGCGGCCTCTCCCCCCAACGGGTGAGGCCGATTTCCGCTACACTTGCGGCTACAGCAATTGATCGAGATACTGCCATGCCCGCCACACCGTACGAAGACCTGTTGGACTACGCCACCTCGTGCGCGCTGCCGACGCCATGGGCGCAGTTCACGCTGCACGCCTTCATCGAACACGCGACCGGCAAGGAACACCTGGCGATGACGCTCGGCGACATCAGCGACGGCGAGCCGGTGCTGGCGCGCGTGCATTCCGAATGCCTGACCGGCGACGTGCTGTTCTCGCAGCGCTGCGACTGCGGCGCCCAGCTCGAAGGCGCGCTGCAAAAGATCGCCGCCGAGGGACGCGGCATCTTGCTGTACCTGCGCCAGGAAGGACGCGGCATCGGCCTGGTCAACAAGATGCGTGCCTACCGCCTGCAGGAAGCCGGCGCCGACACGGTCGAGGCGAACCTGGCGCTCGGCTTTCACGCCGACGCGCGCAATTATGAGCTGTGCCAGCCGATGCTGGCCCAGTTCGGCATCAAGAGCCTGCGCCTGATGACCAACAACCCGCGCAAGATCGACGCCATGGAAAAGCTGGGCGTGACCGTGGCCGAGCGCGTGCCGCTGCTGGTGAACCGCAATGCGTTCAACAACAGCTACCTGAATACCAAGCAGGCCAAGCTCGGCCACATGATGACGCCGCTGCACGAAGTGGTCGCCGCAGACGGCGAGTTGTAGCCCGATGCCGCGGCAGATGCCGATCCTCGCCAAATAAGTTATGCTGTCGGCAAGAGTGTCAACCGCATCGCGTTATGAAGGATTGCATGAAATTCATCCAGGCCGCCGCCCTGCTTTGCTGCATCAGCCTTGGCGCCAGCGCCGCGCCACAGGCCACACCGGCTGCGCCGCCGCGCGGGCCGATCTCGCCAAATGCGCCGACGCTGACGCCTGCGCTGCCGCCGTCGACCTTGCCGCCGACCGCCACGCCGCCGGCGCCGGCGCCGGGCGAAGTCGATAACAACGCAGCGCTGCCGCCGCCGTCGTCGGCCGCGCAGAAGGTGTACTCCGCCGCCAAGGCCGACCTGCTGCAGATCCGCATGTTGCTGCGCAATGGCCGCAGCCAGTCGACCGTCGGTTCCGGCTTCATGGTCGGCACCAGCAACCTGGTGCTGACGAACTACCACGTGGTGTCGCAGATGGCGCTCGACCCGGACGTGTATGCCGGCGAATACGTCGACACCGACGGCCGCCGCGGCCCGGTCGAACTGCTGGCCGTCGACGTGCTGCACGACCTGGCGGTGGTGCGCATCAACCGCAACGGCACCGGCTTTTTCAACGTGCCCGACAAACTGGCCAGGCTGACCCAAGGCCAGTACCTGTACTCGCTGGGCAATCCGCTCGACCTCGGTTTCGCCATTTCGGAAGGCTCGTACAACGGCGTCATCACGCGCAGCTTCTACGACCAGCTGATGTTTACCGGCCCGATCAACTCGGGCATGAGCGGCGGGCCGAGCGTGACGGTGTCGGGCGACGTCGCCGGCGTGAACGTGTCGAAGCGGCGCGACGGCGAACTGGTGAGCTTCCTGGTGCCGGTACGCTACGCGCAGGAACTGCTGAAGAAGGTGGCCGCGCAGACGGCGCCGCCGAAGGACTTCAATCCGTTGATCGGCCAGCAGCTGCTGGCGCACCAGAAGGCGATGATCGACCGCCTGCTCGATTCGCCACTGTCGGTGAAGATGATGGGACCCTACCTGGTGCCGGTGCGCGAATCGGAACAGGTGCGTTGCTGGGGGCGCTCGAACGTCAAGGCCGAAGCGTCGTTCACCGCCGACACCATCAGTTGCTCGATGGAGTCGGCGATCTACGTGTCGGACACGCAGCAGACCGGCCACATGGCGATGGCGCACCAGTACGTGCGCTCGGCAAGCCTGGACAAGCTGCGTTTCGCGGTACTGGCCAGCACCCTGTTCAAGGTCGACAACCTCGGCTCAAGCAAGGACGCGCGCCTGACCGGCCCGTCGTGCACCGAGCAATTCGTCACCACCAAGACGGTGCCTGTGCGCGCCGTCACCTGCGTGCGCGCCTATCGCAAGTTCGCCGGGCTGTACAACTTCACCTTGATGACCGCCACCACGGACGACCCGAAAGCGAGCTTGCAAAGCCGCGTCGACGTCTCCGGCGTGTCGTATGAAAACGGCATGCGCACCACCCGCGCCTTCCTCGCAGCGCTCGGCCGCGGAAGCAAGCTTTGAGCGCGCCCTACTTCGTCGAGACCCTGGCGCGCAACGGCGACGTGCTGCACCGGCACAAGGTCGATGCGCTGCCGATTCGACTCGGGCGCGGCTACGACAACGACTTCATCGTCGACGACGCCCACTGCGCGGCGCGCCACGCGATCGTCGAAGCGGACGAAGACGGCCAGCTGGTGATGCGCGACCTCGGCTCGAAAAACGGCATGGTCCATCGCGGCAAGCGCACGTCGCGCCTGGTGGTCGGCGGCGACACCGTGGTGCGGCTCGGCCACACCACCTTGCGGGTGCGCCCGGCCGACTTTCCCGTGCCGGCCGAGCAGCTCGACCGCACGCGCCACTCGTGGGAAGGCGGCATGCCCGGCCTGGTCGGCCTGTTCCTGATCGGCGTGGTGTCGGTATTTACCGTGTGGCTGAACGACACGCAGTCGTTCCAGCTGATCCGCTACCTGCAGGCACTCGCCTACGGCATCGGCGCCAGCGTGGTCTGGAGCGGCGCGTGGGCGTTCGCCAACCGCCTGTTCGGCCGCCACGCGCGGCTCGGGCGCCACCTGTTCATCTTCGGCTGCGGGCTGGCCGCCATCACCGTCTTCAAGCTCGTATCGAGCGCGCTGGCGTATGCGTTCTCGTTCGAGATGCTGACCCGCTACGGCTCGCACGTGGCGATCATGCTGGCAGCCGGCATGCTGTACTTTCACCTGTCGACGGTCAAGCCGAACACGTCGCGCCGGTTTGCCATCGTCTGCGTGGTGCTGGCCCTGCTCGGCTCCGGCCTGACCCTGATCAGCAACGAGCAGCGCAGCGGGCGCCTCGGCGATGAACTGTACATGTCGGTGCTGATGCCGCCGGCGATGCGGGTGGCGAAGGACCACAACGTCGACGAGTTCATGGGCAAGGTCAACGCGATGAAGGCCAAGCTCGACGCCGAGCGTATCAAGAAGGTCAAGGACCAGGCTGCGGCCGACGACGACGACTAGGCCGGCGTGACGCCCAACCGCACCGACCTAGCGTACGCGTTTGCCTGGATCCTGTTCTGGACGCTGATGGCGTCGGTGAGCGTGCAGGACTACTACCGCGACCACCAGGGCAAGGCCGTGTGGCAGCCGCTGTTGTGGGAAGGCTCGTCGATGGCGGTGGCCACCGTGCTGCTGCTGGTGCAGCACCACTTCACCGCGCGCCACCGCCACCTGCTGGCCAGCCCCGTGGCGCTGGTTCGGCCCCGCGCAGCAGGCCAACGCGCTGCTGCGCCAGGCGCAGTTGCAGCGCCTGACGCAGCAGATGCAGCCGCACTTCCTGTTCAACGCGCTCAATACCGTCTCGTCGCTGATGCACACCGATGTCGCGCGCGCCGACGCCACGCTGATGCGCCTGGCCGACGTGCTGCGCCGCACGCTCGACGTGAGCGAACTGCATGAAGCGACGCCGCTTTGCACCGCTGCGCTCGCTGTTCGGGCTAGGCGCCGCGGCGCGCCCGGTAACGCCAGACGCGGCTGCCCGCGCACGCTTGAAACAAACAGGACGCAAAAAAGCCGCACACGAGATATCGGATACGGCTTTTTCGTTTCGAGCGCCGAAGCGGTCAGTTCAGGCACTTGCTGACGTAGCGATTACGCATCCTTGCGGGTAGCGCCTGGGCTGGTGCCCTTGCCGGCCTGAGCCTGGGACGATACGGACTGGTCGGAGCTGCCGCCCATCGAGCTGCCGCTCTGGCTGCCGCCCTGGCTGCCGCCATGGCTGCCACTCTGCATGCTGGCAGCGCCGCCGTTGCCGCGGCTGCTGGCGCTGGTCTGGAATGGATCGCTGAACTTGCGCATGGTTTCCTGCTGAGTGCGCAGGCCGCGTTCGGTCTCTTCCGACGCCGCTTTCTGCACTTCCTGCGCCAGCGCCTGGGCAGTGCGCGAGGTTTCCTGGACATGCTGCTCGGTCACGCGCGCCAGTTCGACCTGGGCATCGGCCGCCACGCGCGAAATGTGCTGCTGGTAGGCGCGCAGCTTTTCGGCCGCAGGCTGGGCACGACCGCTGGCAGCGCTCAGCGCTTCGGTCGGACGGTGGGTGGTCATCACTTGCTGGCCCGCGATAGTGGTCTCTTCCAGCAGGGTCTGGGCCAGCTGGATATTCAGGTCGCACATCTGTTGAAACGAATTGAACATCGACTTGGTAACGTCGTTCATGAACGACACTTGCGCGTCCATGTGGGTACGGACGGCTGGGGTAACGGATTGAGCGAATGGATACATTAGTGGACCTCTGAAAAGGAATTGGTGATTGAATCGCGGGCCTGGGCACGGGGCTGGCGAACCCGGCATCATGCGCGCAGTCGCGGCCTCTAGTCGGTGAACACCTGCTGACTCCTCGAAGGAAGCGCCGGTCTTCAGCACGAGGTACAAGGCTAGGGCACCACGCCGTCGCGAGTTTGATCCGTATCAAACGAACAAGCCTTGCGCCGAGCGGGATCGCCCCCTGCCGCCGGCTTGATGTCGACATGGCGCACATTCGTGTTGCGGCGCGCCAAAAAAAGCCGGTTCTTTTTGCGGCTTGCCGCCGATCTACTACTACGGCAAGTCGTCCGAAATGGGCGCGTCCGACGGCGCGCTGTACTACCAGACCACCGTCAAGGGACGCGCCCTGACCGACCTGTCAGTTACAAGGCAAGCACGGCGTTGTCGCTGTCGATCGGCGCCAACAACCTGTTCAACAAGTATCCGGACATGGTCAACGCCAATTTGCTGGCCGAGCAGCGCGCCAACCTGGATAACTCGGCCGTCACGGTGTACCCGTCGCTCTCGCCGTTCGGCATCAACGGCGGCTACTACTTCGTGCGCGCCGGCCTGAAGTTCTAGTACCCGCCTTGCCGCCCGGGCTTTCCGGCACGGGCGGCAGTTCTTCCCCACAGTCCTTGCAAAACCTTGCGTTTGGCTCGTGGCCCTTGGTGTGGCAGGCGGCGCAGGCGCGCTTCGACGACTGGCGCGCCGCGCCGCGCAGGTTGAAGCGCTGCGCGGCCATCTCGGCGGTGACGATGCCGGTGGGCACGGCCAGGATGCCCCAAGCCAAGCAGCATCATGAACGACGCGATCAGCTTGCCCAGTCCGGTCTGCGGCGTGATGTCGCCGTAGCCGCCTGCTGCAATCGGTTTTCCGTACACCGTCGCTGGAACAATGGTTCCTGAAGGAGCACCATGCTTAAGTTATTGTCGATGGAACTGCTGAAGGTAAAGCGCTCGCAGGCGCTGTGGATGATGTTCGCGGTCCCGCTGGTGGTGCTGCTGCTCAACGTGCTGATGACGCTGAAAAAAATTTCGATCGGCGCCCTTGGTGAGGCGCACTGGGCGCGCCTGTGGATGGGCAGCACGATGCTGTGGTGCTACTTCATGATGCCGCTGTATATCGCGCTGATCACCAGCCTGCTCAACGGGCACGAGCACAAGAACCAGATCTGGCGATTGATGCTGACGTTGCCGGTGTCGCGGCAGCTGAACGCCGCCAAGGCAGTGCTGGCGTGGCTGTTTGTGGCCGGGGCGAACGCGGTGCTGGTCGGCTCGGTCGCGCTGACGATCGCGCTGCTCGGCGTGGCCGGCGCGTCGCAGCAAGGCGCGTTCGTGTTTCCGATGCTGGCGTTCTGGGCGAAGGTATCGCTGGCCTGCATTCCGATTCTGGTGATCCAGCACACCATCGGCTGGCGCGTGCGCGACCTGGTGCTGCCGCTCGCCGTCGGCGTCATGGCGACGATCGGCATCACACAGATCGGCAGCTCCGAGCACTGGGTCAGACGCGCCCCGTCCCGCCGCTGAACACGGTATTACACCTCAGCGCTTCGGCGCCATCAGGTCGAGCAGGATCGCAACCTCGGCCTTGATGGTATTCGTCACCGTGGGCTTGAAGTCCGGCGCCCACTGTGGCGAGTGGGTGCCCGGCAACGGCTGGCCGGCCTTCCGCGCCGCTTCCAGGCGCGCCGGATCGACCGCACCCACGTGCAACAGGATCGCCTTCACTCCCGGCTGCATGCCGTACTGCGAAAAGTCTTCCGACGTCATCTTGGGCGGCATCTCCTGTACGAACTCCGGACCGAGCGCGCCTTGCAGCGTCTTGACCACGCGGCCGATCAGTTCGGGATCGTTGAACACCGAATCGGTCCCCGTCTTGACCTCGACCAGCGGCTCCCTGGGCGCACCGGCGGCGATGGCCTCGCCCTTGACTTCACGCGCAATGCTGGCCAGCACACGCTTGCGCACCTCGGGTTTGAAGGTGCGCACCGACAGCTGCAACGTGACCTGTTCGGGAATGATGTTGGCCTGGGTGCCGCCGTGGATGCTGCCGACGGTGATGACCGCCGGGTCGATCGGATTGTTCTCGCGCGATACGAGCGTTTGCAGCGCGAGCACGATGCGCGACGCCATCACGATCGGATCGCGCGTCTCATGCGGCACGGCGCCATGGCCGCCCTGCCCGAACACGGTGATGTTGACCACGTCGGACGAGGCGCGGAACGCACCGGCGTGGTACATGATCGTCCCCGACGGGCCACTGGCGTCGTCGTGCATCGACAGTGCGTAGTCCGGCTTGGGAAAGCGCTGGAACAGCCCATCGCGCAGCATCGCCGCGGCGCCCGCTACCGACTCCTCGGCGGGCTGGCCGACCAGCACCAAGGTGCCGCTCCAGGCATTGCGGTTGTCCGCCATCAGCTTGGCGGTAGCGTACCAGGCGGACATGTGCAAATCGTGGCCACAGGCGTGCGCCACGGGGATGGTCTCGCCGGCGGCATTCTTGGACGTAACCTTGCTGGCAAATGGCAGGTTGGTTTTTTCCTGGACCGGCAAGGCGTCGAGCTCGGTGCGCAGCATCACGGTCGGGCCCGGGCCGTTGCGAAGAATCCCGACCACGCCCGTGCCGCCGACGCCGGTGGTGACGTCGTAGCCGAGCCCCTTGACCAGTTTGGCCAGCCTGGCGGCGGTCTGGTGTTCGTTAAAGCCCAGCTCCGGATTGCGGTGAAGTTCCTGGTACAGGGTCTCGACCGCGGGATAGTGGGCATCGAGCTGCTCGGCGAACGGGGCCGGCAGCGTTGCCGCGTGCGCCGCACCACTGACAACACCGGCGGCCAGCAGACTGTTGACGAGGATACGGGACTGCTTCATGACATTTCCCTTTCGACATACGAAACAAACGTCGCGGCTATTCAATCCGCGTGGCGTTCGACCCAGGTGGCGAACGCATCGACGAATCCCTGCAAGAACTTCTTGGTCGACGCGTTATTGACGGTGTCGCCATCGAACTGGTTGCCGATATTGCCGACGTACGCTTCCGGCTGCTGCATGGCTGGCATGTTGAGAAACACCAAAGACTGGCGAAGGTGGTGGTTGGCGCCGAAGGCCGCGATGGCGCCCGGCGACACGCTGACCACGCCGCACGGCTTGCCGCTCCACGCGCTCTGCCCGTATGGGCGCGAACCGACGTCGATGGCGTTTTTCAGCACGCCTGGCACCGAACGGTTGTATTCCGGCGTGACCCACAGCACGCCGTCGAATTTCCTGATCGTGTCGCGGAACTCGGTATAGACCGCCGGCGGATTGTCGTCGTCGTCCTGGTTGTACAGTGGCAAATTGCCGATCTCGACGATTTCCATTTCCAGCTGCGACGGCGCCAGCAGCATCAACGTCTTGGCGACCTTGCGGCTGAACGACTCCTTGCGGAGGCTGCCAACGATAACTGCGATCTTGCGAGTGGTCATGACGTGTGTCCTTTCGGGAGCGATGAGCGGGCGGAATACTTATATCTTTGCATCTTTTGCCACATCGGCGCGCACGGGTGTCCGGCGGGTCACGGAGCAAGACAAATTATGAGCGGACAACAGTGAGATGAGGTAAAGTTCCCTTGGCCGCCATGGCCTTCACGGTTTTTCGGAGTTCATCATGACAACCTACTTGCCCGCCTTGATCTGGCTGCTTTCGGCCTTCGTTTGCCTCTATATTGCCAAACGCCGCCACCTGAAACAAACGGCGCTCAGGTCGATGGCGGTTGCCATGGCCGGACCGTTCGCGATCCCGTTCGTGCTGTCGGCGAAGCCACAGCAGTTCAACCAGGCCTAGGGGCCTCGCCTGCCGCTATTGGGCGGCAACGCCAACCGCAGCGCCGGCGACCACATCGGCCTGCCAGCCCCCGCCGAGCGCCTTGTACAGCGACACCGTTGCCTGCAGGCGCTTGAGCTTCAACATGCCCAGATCGTTCTGCACATCCGACAGCGCACGCTGGGTGTCGAGCACCGTCATCAAATCCTCCGCGCCGACGCGGTAGCGGATCTCCGACAAATCGAATGCCAGCTTCGCCTCTTCCAGTTCGACCGTCTTCAGCTTGCGCTGTTCATCGAGGCTGTGGATCTGTCCCAGCACGATGCCCACTTCGGCCAGCGCCCCAAGCACCGCGGCGCGATACACCTGCACCAGTTCGTGCTTGCGCGCGATGGCGATGTCGCGCTCGCGCTTGAGGCGGCCGGCGTCGAAGATCGGCGTCATCAACGACGCGCTGACGTTGGCCACCAGGTTCGGTGCATTCAACAGCGACAGCAACGCGCTGCTTTGCGCGCCGAGCGCGCCGGTCAGGCGGATATTCGGAAACAGCGCCGCGCGCGCGACGGCCACGTTGGCGTCGGCTTCGGCCAGGCTGGCCTCGGCGCGGCGAATATCGGGCCGGCGCGCCAGCAGTTCGGACGGCAGGCCAGGCGTCACAAGCGGCAGCGAGATGGTGTCGAGGCCGTGATCGGCGACCTTGAATGTCTGCGGCGCGCGTCCCAGCAAAATCGCCAGCGCCGACTGCGCCTCGCGCTGCTGCTGCAGCAAGTCGGGGATCGCCGCCTGCTGCCCGGCCACCACCGATCGCTGGCGCGCCAGGTCCAGCGGCGACGCGGCGCCGGCGCTGCGCTGCGCCTGCACAAGTTTGAGCACGTGTTCGGCATTGGCGACGTGGGCGCGCGCGCTGGCCAGGCGGTCGTGCAGCGACAGCACCTGCAAGTAGGTCGAGACGATGGCGCTGGTGACGGTCAATTCGACCGTCTGGCGGTCGTCGCGATTGCCTTCGAGCGAGGCGGCGGCGGCGGCCACGCTGGCCTTGTTCTTGCCCCAGAAGTCGACCTCGTAGGCGACCTGCAACTGGCCGCTGGCCGAGGTGCTGGTGCTGCCGCTTCCTAGCGGCAGTGAACGATCCGAGCCACTGTAGAAGTCCACCGTCGGCAGCAAGGCCACGCCGGCGATGCGCGCCTGCCCTTCGGCCTGGCGCAAGCGTGCCAGCGCCGCCGCCAGTTCGAGATTGCCCGCGTGTCCGCTTTCGACCATGCTGGATAGTTCGGCGCTGCCGAAGCTGCTCCACCAGTCGCGCTCGGGCCAGGCGCGTGCCTTCGCCGTTTCGCCGGCGCTCCAGCCGGCCGGCATCGCCACCTTCGGCGGCGGCGATACGACCGGCTTGATCGGCGCGCAGCCGGCCAGCACGGCGCATGCCGCGGCGATCATGCCGACCGCGCGGATCGTCAAGGCGCCGCCGCGATCGACTTCGATGGCAGCGCGGCAGGCGGCATCGGCACCGGACCGACCAGTACCTGGTCGCCCTCGGCCAGGCCGGAGAGCACCTGCACCTCGCGCGCATTGCGCATGCCGATCTTGAGCTTGCGGCTGCTGAAGCGCTGCTTGCTATCGACCAGGTTGACGCTGTAGGCGCCGGCGGCATCGGGCACGCCGAGCGCCCTGGCCGGCAGCAGCAGCGCGTTTGCCGCCTGCGCGACGACGAACTGCACCTGCGTGCTCATGCCGCTCATCAGGTCGTGGTTGGCGTTGTTCACTTCGAACAGCACGATGTAGAACGTCTGCTTGCCGTGTTCGGCGCTGCCGTCGGCCGGCACCGGCAGCACCTGGCGCAGCTTGCCGCTCCAGTGGCGTCCGGGATAGCCAGGCGTGGTGAACGTCGCCGGCATGCCGATGCGCAGTCGCGTCACGTCGTTTTCGGCCACGCGCGCAGCCACCGTCAATTTCGACAGGTCGGCAATGCGCACCAGCGGCACCGCCGGCTGGCTTGTGCTGACCATCTGGCCCGCGCGCGCATTCAGCGTGACGACGGTGCCGGCAATCGGCGCGAGCACCTGCGTTTGCTGGCGGTTCTCTTCTTCGATCTTCAGTGTCGCTTCGAGCTGGTGGATCTGGGCGTCGATCGCGTCGGTCCGCGCCCTGGCCGACGACAGCGCCATGCGGCTCGATTCGAAAGCGTCTTCGCGCGTGGCGTTCTGCGCCTTGAGCTGCGTCTGGCGCTTGAACTGCAGTTCGGCAAAATCGAGCTGGGCGCGCTGGTCGGCCAGTTCGGCGCGCAGGCGCGCCATGTGCGCGCGGTTGTTTTCGACCTTGGCCGGTTGCAAGGTCGGGCTGATTTCCACCAGCAGGCTGTTCGCCTTGACCATATCGCCGACGGCCACCGTCACGTCCTTGACCTGGCCGGCGACCTGCGCGTAGGCGTCGGCGTACTGGAACAGCTGCAGCTTGCCGGCGGCGCCGATGGTGTCCTGGATGTCGCCGCGCTGCACCGTGACGGTATCGAGTTTGACCGGGGCGACGGGCGCGGCGACGGCTGTGGCGGGCATCCGCGCCGGCGCCGGCTGCTGCAGCACTTGCGCGAGCACGACGCTGCCGCTGAGGATGATCACGAGCGACAGCATGACGAATGCGCCACGGCGGCGCAGCGGGTGATCGGCAGACAGCACCATTGCTTGTTTTGTACGCATTGTTACCACATCAAGAATAAACACGACAGTATACAGCGAGCGGAGATCCGACAGGTTTCGCGATATCCGTCACGGCGTCGCAGGAAAATCGCGGCCGCAAAGATGCTAATGTGATGCTATTGAAACCTGTTCGGAGTTCTGCCATGACGGCCTCGAATCAGTGTGCCATCGCGGTCGAGATTGAACAAGAAACACAAGATCGCCTAAAGCGACTGGCCGACGCGCGCCAGCGTACGCCAGATGGAATGATGAAAGAGGCAATCCATCAGTACCTCGATCGGGAAGAGAAACGCGAGACGTTTCGTCAAGACACGCTCAATGCCTGGAAAGATTATCAGGAAACGGGCCTGCACGTGGATGCCGAAGAGGTGACCGAATGGCTGGCAACATGGGGCGAGGAAAATGAACTGCCTCCACCCCTATGCCACAAGTAAAACTCGCCCGAACGGCCCTGCAAGATCTACAGCGCTTGCGTGCATTCCTCGCGGCTAAAAATCCAAATGCAGCGAGGCGCGCTGCGAAAGCAATAATCACGGCAATTCAAGCCCTTGGTCTCCCACCGCTAATCGGCAGACCAACCGACGATATGGACTCCCCGTTTCGCGAATTGCCGATCACGTTCGGCGCAACCGGATACGTCGCCCGCTATCTTCATCAGAGTGATGTTGTAACCGTACTCGCCATTAGGTATCAAGAGAAGCAGGATCATCAATGGTTCCCGCCCAGCTTAAATACGACCTCGCCGGAAAGCGGCCAGAAATTTTCTGGCCGCAGCGTTGGTGAACACCACCACCGGATCGCCATGGTAGGCGTATAGGAACTGTGGGCCGCCCTGGCGGTCCGTCAGCTTGGCCGACAACAGGAACCTGGTCCCGGCCGGATACAGCGCCGGGTCGACCAACCGACGCGAGCACTGCACCGGCAGCGTCGGCGCGAACGCCTGCCCCGCCATCGGCCGGATCCGCAATGCGCCACTGCGTGGATCGATCACCGATTCGACCGCCACTTCGCGGTATGCCCAGGTGTCGCGCGCCATCGCCTTACGCCTTCGCCACCGCGGCCGGCGTGCGCACCACTTTGTCTTCGCGGATCGGCAGGTTGATCAGCGCGGCGCCGATCGCCAGCACGATGTCGGCATACCACATCCACGTGTAGTCGCCGAAGCTGACGAACGACAGGCCGCCCAGCCAGGCGCCGAGGAAGCCGCCGACCTGGTGCGACAGCAAGGTCAGCCCGAACAGCGTCGACAGGTAGCGCATGCCAAACAGCTTGCCCACCAGACCCGCCGTCGGCGGCACCGTCGCCAGCCATGTAAAGCCAAGTGCCGCGGCGAACACGTAGAATGTCATCGGCGTTTTCGGCGCCAGCAGGTAGATCACGATGATCACCGCGCGGCTGGCGTACATCAGGGCCAGCAGGGACTTCATGCGATAGCGCGTCGACAGCGCGCCGGCTGTCAGGCTGCCGGCGATGTTGAAAAGGCCAATCAGCGCAAGCGCGGTGGCCGACACGCCGGCCGACAGGCCGCACAGCGCCACTTCGCCCGGCAGGTGGGTGACGAGGAAGGCGATGTGAAAGCCGCAGGTAAAAAAGCCGGCGTGCAGGAACAGGTAGCTGGGGTCGCGCAGCGCGATCTTGATCTGTCTGCCCAGGCCCATTCCCGGCGCCTCGACCGGCTTGACGGCGGGCGTGCCGGCCACTTTCTTGATGCCGGCTCCGCGCCGCAGCAGCCACGCCAGCGGGATCGTCAGCAGCGTGGTGACGGCCATCGTCATCATCGCGGCGATCCAGCCGGCGCTGCTGATGATGGCCTGCATCAGCGGGGCGAACACGAACTGGCCGAACGAGCCGCCGGCGTTGATGAAGCCGGCCGCGAACGGGCGGCGCGCCGCCGGCAGGCGCTGCGCGGTGGCGCCGATCAGGATCGAGAAGCTGCCGGCGCCGGCACCGGCGGCGCTCAGAAAGCCCATCGTGAACAGCAGGCCCCACTGCGAGGTGACGAACGGCGTGAGCGCGAGGCCGGCGGCAAGCATCAGCGCGCCGAGGATGATGACCTTGGCCGAGCCGTACTTGTCGGCGACGGCGCCGAATATCGGCTGCGCCGCGCCCCACATGAACTGCCCGACCGCCAGCGCGAAACTGATCGAGGCGATGCCCAGGCCCGTCGAGGTGTTAATCGGCGACATGAACAGGCCCGTGGTCAGGCGCGCGCCCATCGTGATCATCAGGATCGCCGACGCCGCGAGGATCAGCAGCCACGCGGCGCGCGGCGTCATTTCAGTCTGGGTGGGCATGATGCAGATCCTCGATCAGTGGGGTCAGTTGGAGAAGGGTGGCGTCGAGCTGGGCGTGCAGGCTGCGCACGGTGTCGTGGCCGAGCAGGTCTTCGAGCGCGCTCTGGGCGGCGCGCCAGGCGATGAACGCCTCGTCGACCTTGGCGCGGCCAGACGGCGTGATTGTGACGATGCGCTGGCGACTGTCGGCGCCGGCTTCGAGCGTGACCCACTGCGCCTCGATCAGCGGCTTGAGGTTGCGCGTGAGCGTGGTGCGCTCGGTGCCGAGCCGGTCGGCCAGTTCGGCCACCGGCAGCGCTTCGCGCGCGGCATTGGTGAGCACGGAATACTGGGTCGTCTTCAGGCCGACCGTGGCCAGGTGCTGGTCGTAAATGCGCGACATGCTGCGCGTCAGTTTGCGCAGCTTGAAGCAGGTGCAGCCGAGGAGCTTGTCGGTAGGATCGGGCATATGGGTGCAGGTACACTGTTGTTGCCATGATTATAGTGTAGATGCACGCATATGCAAGGCAAATATTTGCCGGCGTTCGGATTACGCGACGAAATGGGGTCCCCGCGTGCGCGGGAACCCCTTTTACACAGCGTCGCCGCTGCGGAAAACTATGCCGTCGGCGCCTTGATCAGCATGCAGATCGCCTCGGCGGCCATGCCCTCCTCGCGCCCCAGGTAGCCGAGCTTTTCGTTGGTCTTGGCCTTGATGTTGACCTGTTGCGGCGACACGCCGATGTCCTCGGCGATGCGCGAGATCATCTGGGCGATGTGCGGCGCCATCTTCGGCGCCTGGGCGATAATGGTCGCGTCGATGTTGCCGATGGTGTAGCCGGTGGCGACGACGCGGTGCGCCACTTCGCGCAGCAAGGTGCGCGAATCGGCGCCGGCGAACATCGGGTCGGTATCGGGGAAATGCTTGCCGATGTCGCCCAGCGCGGCCGCGCCCAGCATCGAGTCGATGATGGCGTGCAGCAGCACGTCGGCGTCCGAATGGCCAAACAGGCCCAGACGGTGCGGGATGGTGACCCCGCCGATAATCAGTTTGCGGCCCTCGACGAGGGCGTGGCAGTCATAGCCCGTTCCGATGCGGAACGGTGGTGCGAGGTTGTAGGATGCAAGTGCCATGTCGATTCACAGTAAACAGGTTAAGGCGCGGCCAGGTACATCTCGGCAATCGGGATGTCGCACGGCAGCGTCACTTTCAAATTGCGGGGATGTCCCTCCACCAGCAGCGGCGCGTGGCCGATGGCCTCGACCGCGCTGGCGTCGTCGGTAACGGCGGCCGCGTCGGTGGCGGCCGCCAGCGCCTCGCGCAACAGGCCGAGGCGGAACATTTGCGGCGTCTGCGCCAGCCACAGAGCGTCGCGCGAAATGGTGGAGACGGCGCCGGCTTCGGCGCGCTTGACGGTGTCGACCACCGGCAGCGCCAGCAGGCCGCCGACCGGATGGACGCCCACTTCAATAATGAGTTTGTCGATCAGGCCGGCGGTCAGCCCAGGGCGCGCGGCGTCGTGCACCAGCACCCAGTCGATGTCGCGCACGGGTTCGGCCATCGCTGCCATTGCGGCCAGGCCGTTGCGGATCGATTCCATGCGGGTGGCGCCGCCGCAGCGCAGCACCGTCACGCCGTGGCTGGGGGCGACCGCGTCGATGTGCGGATCGCCTTCGCTGACGACGACGAAGGTGTGGCTGATGCGCTCGCTGGAGAGGAAGGCGTCGAGCGTATGGCGCAGCATCGGCTTGCCGCCGAGGTGCAGGTATTGCTTCGGTCCGCCTGCAGCCATCCGGGCGCCAACACCGGCGGCGGGGATCAGTGCAAAGTAACGAGGTGCTTGGCTGTGCATGCTTATCTTTTGTTTCGTTTCGGCGGACCGACAAGTAACTGTACCTCACCTGCGCAAACTTTGCTCAAGCGGGCGTACTCCTGCGGTGAGTCAATGGCGGCTTGTAAACGTTCTACTTTAGCCATCTCATTTTTAATGTACGGCATCCAGCCGACGTCCATTTCTTGCTCCAGCAATCGCTTCGCCTGGCCGGCCGGCGCGTAAATTGGTTGCCCCGCGAAACGCGCTTTCAACGCCGCGCGCACTAACCTATCCACTTTCGGCAAATGCTCCAAGTAGGCTTTGAGGTGGCGCATTTCGTGCGCAAGAATTTGCTGATATGCGCAAGTCCCCGGCAAGAATTCCCGCCCGACATAAATGACGATCGGCTGGTAGGCCAGCGTGACATCGATCCTGGGCGCGACGCACTCGTAGCTGGTTTTGGGGTCGGTCAGGATGGCGCCGTCGAGGGCGAACGAGATGCGCGACTCGGTGCGCGTGAGGCCGAGCACGAAGCTGGCGCCGCCGCCCTCCTGCTTCATGCGCGTGAGCGCGCGAAACGGCACCGTGTTGTCGATGCTGTGGCCATTTTCGCTGCTGGTGAGGGTGACGACGGTGGCGCCGATGGTATCTTCGCAGCGCGCCTGGAACGGCGTGCGCGCGCTCCAGGCAGAAGACGACCAGCACAGCGCGGCGACCAGCAACAGCCGTTTCATGGTGGCGTTCAGCCGGGCGACCAGCGCCCGTCGAGGATTTTTTCGAGCCAGAACGTGCCGATCACCGTCTTGACGTCGGTGACTTCGCCGCTTCGCACTTTTTCAAGCATCTCCGGCACGCTGGCGCGGAACGTTTCGAGGAACTCGCCGTCATCGAGCTGCGCTTCGCCGGCGGTCAGGTTGCGCGCCAGGTACAGGTCGAGGTGCTCGTCGGAGTACGCGATGGCGTTGTGGATGGTGCACAGGAAATGCCAGTCGGTGGCGGTGTAGCCGGTCTCTTCCTGCAGCTCGCGCTTGGCGCAGGCGAGCGGATCTTCGCCCGGGTCGATCTTGCCGGCCGGGTACTCGATGAAGACGCGGCCGAGCGGGTAGCGGAACTGGCGCTCGAGCAGCACGCTGCCGTCCTCGAACAGCGGCAGGATAACGACCGCGCCCGGATGGCGGATGTATTCGCGGTGGGTCTCGGCGCCGTCGGGCAGCGCGATGCGGTCGCGCGTGACTTTCAGGAAGCCGCCGTCGTACGCCAGTTCGCCGTCGAGACGGGTTTCCTTCAGATGGGTATCCATGCTGCCTCCTGTAGCTGCGCCAACGGGAAAGGATCAGTGGTGGCGCTTGCGCAGGTAGCGCACCACGAAGCCGGGAAACGCCAAGGTGACAAACAGCGGCACGGTCAGCATGTAGAACTCTTTCGATTGCTCGAACACGCTGCCGATGCGCCCTTCCAGCAGGCGCGCCAGCAAACCGACAACAAAATACAGCACCACCAGTTCGAGCAGGCGCACCCACAGCGGCTTGTCGCGGCCCAGAGGAATGAAGCCGAACACCGACTCATTGAAAAATGGCAGGTTGGCGAGCACCAATGCAACGGCAATCACCAGCCAGCTTGCTGACGATACATCCATCGTTAGCCGCCCAGCGTCTTGCTCATCGCGTTCAGGCAGGCGCCGAGCAGCGCGCCCGGCACCAGGCCGAGGGCGACGATGGCGATGCCGTTGGCCGACAGCGCGACGCGCATGTCGAGCGGCACGGCGATCAAGGAGGCGTCGGCCGGCTCGTCGAACCACATCGTCTTGACCACGCGCAGGTAGTAGAACGCGCCGATCAGCGAGAACATCACCGCCACGACGGCCAGCCAGACCTGGCCGGACGTGACGACCGCCTGCAGCACCGACCACTTGGCCATGAAGCCCATCATCGGCGGCACGCCGGCGAGCGAAAACATCAAAATGGTCATGACGATGGCGAACCACGGGCTGCGTTTGCCCAGGCCCTTGAAGTCGGTCAGTTCTTCCGCTTCGAAGCCGGCGCGCGCGAGCATCATGATCAGGCCGAAGCTGCCCAGCGTGGTCAGCACGTAGGTGATCGAGTAGTACAGGCCGGCGCTGTAGGCCGGCACGGCATTGCTTGAATCGGCCGCGAGCCCGCTGCCGGGTGCGGCGGCGACCACGCCGGCCGCGAGGCCGAGCAGCACGAAGCCCATCTGGGCGATGGTCGAATACGCCAGCATGCGCTTCAGGTTGGTCTGGGCGATCGCCGTCAGGTTGCCGACCGCCAGCGAGGCGACGGCCAGCACCATCAGCATCTGCTGCCAGTCGATCGCCATCGGCAGCAAGCCTTCGACCAGCAGGCGGATGCAGATGGCGAAGGCGGCCAGTTTCGGCGCCCCGCCGAGCAGCAGCGTCACCGCCGTCGGCGCGCCCTGGTAGACGTCCGGCACCCACATGTGGAACGGCACGGCGCCAAGCTTGAAGCCGAGGCCGGCGACCATGAAGACGATGCCGAACACCATGATGGTCTTGTTGACGGTACCGGACGCGGCGACGCGGGCGATTTCGGTGATGTCGAGCGAACCGGTGGCGCCGTACAGCATCGAGATGCCGTACAGCAGGAAGCCGGACGACAGCGCGCCGAGGATGAAGTACTTCATCGCAGCTTCGGTCGACACGGCGTGGTCGCGGCGCAGCGCCACCAGCGCGTACAGCGCCAGCGACATCAGTTCGAGGCCGAGGTAGATGACCAGCATGTTGTTACCGGAGATCATCACCATCTGGCCCAGCAGCGAGAACAGCGCCAGCACGTAGAACTCGCCGCCGAGGTTCCCGGACAGCATGCCGCGCTCGGTCGCATACTGGCGCGAGTAGATCAGCGTAATGCCGGTGGCCAGGTAGGCGAACAGCTTGAGCAGGTTCGACATCGGATCCGACACGAACATGTTGGAGAACGTGTAGACGGTCGCGCCGGCGTTGTAGTCGGCCCAGGTCAGGATGCCGCAGCCTGCCAGCGCCGCCAGCGACAGGTAGTAGGCCAGCGAACGCTTCGACAGGAACATGTCGATCAACAGGATCGCCGATGCCGCGACCATCAGGAAGATTTCGGCGTAGACCGGGATCAGGTTGGGGTTGGTCATTTGATTCATTTTTCGATCTTATGGCAGTTTGCTGACGGCGACATGCTGGAGCAGGTCAGCCACCGAGGTTTGCATCGTATCGGTGAACGGCGCCGGGTACAGCCCCATCCAGATGACGGCGATGGCCAGCACGGCGAACATGAAGAACTCGCGCTTGTTAATGTCGGTCAGTTCCGCGACATGCTTGTTGCCGATCGCGCCGAACACGACGCGCTTGACCATCCACAGCGAGTAGGCGGCGCCGAAGATCAGCGCGGTGGCGGCCAGCAGGCCGATCCAGAAGTTGAACTGGACGGCGCCGAGAATGACCATGAATTCGCCGACGAAACCGGACGTCGCCGGCAGGCCGCAGTTGGCCATCGAGAACAGCACGAAGAAGGCGGCGAACTTCGGCATGCGGTTGACCACTCCTCCGTAGTCGGCGATCTGGCGCGAGTGCATGCGGTCGTACAGCACGCCGATGCACAGGAACATCGCGCCGGAGATGAAGCCGTGCGAAATCATCTGCACGATACCGCCCTGCATGCCCATCGGGTTGAAGATGAAGAAGCCGAGGGTGACGAAACCCATGTGCGCGATCGACGAATAGGCGACCAGTTTTTTCATGTCTTTCTGCACCAGCGCGACGAGGCCGATGTAGATCACCGCGATCAGGGACAGCGTGATGATGAAGCCGGCCAGGTAGTGGCTGGCGTCAGGGGCGATCGGCAGCGAGAAACGCAGGAAGCCGTAGGCGCCGAGTTTGAGCATGATGGCAGCCAGCACCACCGAGCCGCCGGTCGGCGCCTCGACGTGGGCGTCCGGCAGCCAGGTGTGGACCGGCCACATCGGCACCTTGACGGCAAACGCCATCAGGAACGCCAGGAAAATCAGCACTTGTTCCTTCATCGTCAACGGCAGCTTGTGCCACGTCGGGATGTCGAAACTGCCGCCGGCCTTGTTGTACAGGTAGACGATGGCGACCAGGGTCAGCAGCGAGCCGAAAAAGGTGTACAGGAAAAACTTGAATGCCGCATACACCCGGTTGGCGCCGCCGAACACGCCGATGATGATGAACATCGGGATCAGGGTCGCTTCGAAGAAGAAGTAGAACAGCAGGCCGTCGAGCGCGCAGAACACGCCGACCATCAGGCCGGACAGGATCAGGAACGAACCCATGTACTGCGCCACGCGCGTCTCGATGACCTGCCAGGCCGAGATGACGACGATGACGGTAATGAACGCCGTCAGCGGCACGAACCACAGCGAAAGCCCGTCGATGCCGAGCGCGTACATGATGTTGAAGCGGCCGATCCACGGCGTGCTTTCGACGAACTGGAAGCCGTGCGCGGCGTTGTCAAACAGCTGCACCAGCGGAATGGTCGGCAGGAAGCTGACGATGGCGGCGGCCAGGGTGAACCAGCGGGTCATGCCCGGCTTGTCGTCGCGGCCGATGGCCAGCACCACGCAGCCGAGGATGATCGGGAGCCAGATCGCCAGGCTCAGGTAAGGAGGGAAAGTAGACTGCATCATTTGTCGTTGTCTTTGCGGATCTGATTAAGCGTGCCAGAACGGGAAGAAATACAGCAGCGTACCGAGCACGCCAAGGATCATCACGAACGCATAGTGGTAGATGTAGCCGGTCTGGGCGGTACGGACGACGGACGAGAACCAACCCACCATCTTCGCGCTGCCGTTGACGATCAGGCCGTCGATGAGGCCCTTGTCGCCGACATTCCACAGGCCGTTGCCGAGCAGGCGTGCGCCGCCCGAGAACACCACATCGTTGAACTTGTCCATGTAGTACTTGTTGTCGAGCAGCGTGTGGACCGCGTGGAACCTGGCATAGAACCAGGCCGGCACCCGCGGGTTGACCAGGTAGCAGTAGTAGGCCAGCGCGACGCCGGCAAAGGCGAACCAGAACGGCATCGTCTGCAGGCCGTGGATCGCCATCGCCGCGGCGCCGTGGAATTCCTCGCGCAGCACTTCCATCGCGCGGTGGTTCTCGCCGACGAAGATGACGCCGTTGAAGAAGTCGCCGTGCAGCATCGGTCCGATCGTCAGGTAGCCGATCAGCACCGACGGGATGGCCAGCGCGACGAGCGGGAACCAGACGACGAACGGCGACTCGTGCGGTTTCTCGCCGGGAGCCAGTCCATGGTGGCCGTGCGCGTCCTCTTCTTCTTCGTTGTGGGCGTCGGAATCATGACCATGGCTGTGATGCTGCGGCTGGCCGAAGCGTTCCTTGCCGTGGAAGACCAGGAAGTACATGCGGAACGAGTAGAACGCGGTGACGAACACGCCGATGATCAGCGCCCAGTAGGCGACATGGGCAAAGCCGAGATTGCTGGCGTGCACCGCTTCGATGATCGAGTCCTTCGAGTAGAAACCGGCGAAGAACGGCGTGCCGATCAGCGCGAGCGAACCGAGCAGCGACGTGATCCAGGTGATCGGCATGTATTTGCGCAAGCCGCCCATGTTGCGGATGTCCTGGTCGTGGTGCATGCCGATGATGACCGAGCCGGCGCCGAGGAACAGCAGCGCCTTGAAGAACGCGTGCGTCATCAGGTGGAACACGGCGACCGAATAGGCCGACGCACCGAGCGCGACGGTCATGTAGCCGAGCTGCGACAGGGTCGAGTATGCGACGACGCGCTTGATGTCATTCTGGATGATGCCCAGAAAGCCCATGAACAACGCGGTGATGGTGCCGATGACCATGACGAAGGTCAGCGCGGTATCGGACAGTTCGAACAGCGGCGACATGCGGGCGACCATGAAGATGCCGGCGGTAACCATCGTCGCCGCGTGGATCAGCGCCGAAATCGGCGTCGGGCCTTCCATCGAATCGGGCAGCCAGACGTGCAGCGGGAACTGGGCCGACTTGCCCATCGCGCCGATGAACAGGCAGATGCAGGCAACGGTGAGCAGCATCCAGTCCGAACCCGGCAGGGTCAACAGCGCCAGCGCGTCGCGCTTGGCGAACACTTCCTGGTAGTTCATGGTGCCGGCGTAGGCCAGCAACAGGCCGATGCCGAGGATGAAGCCGAAGTCGCCGACGCGGTTGACCAGGAAGGCCTTCATGTTGGCGAAGATCGCCGTCGGGCGGGTGTACCAGAAACCGATCAACAGGTACGACACCAGGCCCACCGCTTCCCAGCCGAAGAACAGCTGCAGGAAGTTGTTGGCCATGACCAGCATCAGCATCGAGAACGTAAACAGCGAGATGTACGAGAAGAAGCGGTTGTAGCCTTCGTCCTCGGCCATGTAGCCGATCGTGTAGATGTGCACCATCAGCGATACGAACGTGACCACGCACATCATCATTGCCGACAGCGAGTCGATCTGGAAGCCGACTTCCATCTTCAGCGTGCCGACCGTCATCCAGTTGTAGATGGTGCCGTTGAAGCTGGCGCCGTCCAACACCGCCAGCAAGGTCTGCACCGACAGGATCAGCGCGACCAGCACGCCGAGGATGCAGGCCGCGGTCGAGATCTTGCGGCCAACCACGTTGCCGAGGAATTTGGTGCCGAGCAAACCGGCAATCGCCGCGCCGGCCAGCGGTGCGAGAGGAACCGCCAAAAGGAGGTTAGGGTTGAGAATTTGCCCCGCCATGTTGAACCTTAATCGTTATTTATTTGAGTGTTGAATCTGAACCTGAAAGGCTTAGCCCTTCAGGCTGTCCAGGTCTTCCACATTGATCGTATCTACATTTCGGAACAGAACCACCAGGATCGCGAGGCCGATTGCCGATTCGGCGGCCGCCACGGTCAGGATGAAGAACACGAAGATCTGCCCTGCCGCGTCACCGAGGTAATGCGAGAACGCGATGAAGTTCAGGTTCACTGCCAGCAGCATCAGCTCGATGGCCATCAGCAGGATGATGATGTTCTTGCGGTTCAGGAAAATGCCGACGATCGAGATCGCGAACAGGATCGCGCCCAGGACCAGGTAGTGTGCGAGCGATAAAGTCATTATTTGGTCTCCTTGGCTTCGCCAGCAGCCGGTGCGGCAGCGGCGGCCTGCGCGGCCGCGGTCGATGCGGCGTCCAGCGCCGGCTGGTCGATCGATGCCATCTTGACGATGCGCAGGCGGTCGTTACGCTTGACGCGCACGGCGTCGCCCGGATCGAACGCCTTGGTGTCCTTGCGCTTGCGCAGGGTCAGCGCAACGGCGGCGATGATCGCCACCAAGAGGATCACGGCGGCGATCTCGAAGCCGTAGATGTACCTGGTGTAGATCAGCAGTCCAAGTTCCTTGGTGCCGCCGATGTTGGCCCCAAGCGCGGCAGGCTGCTGCTCGAACGTCAGGAAGCCGCGCCACAGCACGGCGGCCATCTCGAGCACGATCAGCGCGCCGATGCCCGACGCCAGCGGCAGGTAGCCCCAGAAGCCTTCGCGCATGCGGTCGACGTTAATGTCGAGCATCATGACGACGAACAGGAACAGCACCATCACGGCGCCGACGTAGACGAGCACCAGCACGATGGCGAGGAACTCGGCCTTCAGGAGCATCCAGATGCCGGCGGCGTTGAAGAACGCCAGCACCAGGAACAGCGCCGCGTGCACCGGATTGCGCGCGGTAATGACGCGTGTCGCGGCGATGATCATGATCGCCGAAAACGCGTAGAACAAGAAAGTTTTAAAATCCATGGCTAACCCAAAGTCCTACGGTTATCAGCGGTACGGCGCATCGGCGGCGCGAGCGGCGGCGATGTCGTTTTCATAGCGGTCGCCGACCGCCAGCAGCATTTCTTTCGTGTAGTACAGGTCGCCGCGCTTTTCACCGTGGTATTCGAGCACGTGGGTCTCGACGATCGAATCGACCGGGCACGACTCTTCGCAGAAACCGCAGAAGATGCACTTGGTCAGGTCGATGTCGTAGCGCGTCGTGCGGCGCGAGCCGTCGTCGCGCATTTCCGACTCGATCGTGATCGCCATCGCCGGGCACACCGCTTCGCACAGCTTGCAGGCGATGCAGCGCTCTTCGCCGTTCGGGTAGCGGCGCAGCGCGTGCAGGCCGCGGAACCGCGGCGACATCGGCGTCTTCTCTTCCGGATACTGCACCGTGATCTTGCGAGAAAACATGTACTTGCCGGTCAGGGCCATGCCCTTGATCAGCTCGGTCAGCATCATGCTGCCAAAAAAATCTTTAACGCGATCCATTACTTTTTCCTTACTTCCAAATGTTCCAGGACGTCTGCATCCAGCCTGCGACCAGGACCAGCCAGACCAGGGTCAGCGGAATGAAAATCTTCCAGCCGAGGCGCATGATCTGGTCATAACGGTAACGAGGGAACGTGCCGCGCACCCAGACGAACAGGGAAACGATGAAGAACGTCTTGGCGAACAGCCAGAAGAAGCCGCCGAACGCGCCCCAGAATTCGAGGAACCTGAATGGCGCAGCCCAGCCGCCGAGGAACATGATCGATGCCAGGCAGCCGATCAGGATCATGTTGGCGTATTCGGCCAGCATGAACATGGCGTACGACATGCCCGAGTATTCCACCATGTGGCCGGCAACGATTTCGGATTCGCCTTCGACGACGTCGAACGGGTGCCGGTTGCACTCGGCAAGACCGGACGTCAGGTAGACCACCAGCAGCGGCAGCAGCGGCAGCCAGTTCCACGACAGGAAGTTGACGCCATGGTCGACGAACATGCCGCGGGTCTGGCCGGCAACGATGTCCGAAAAGTTCAGGCTGCCCGACACCATCAGCACGACGACCAGCACGAAGCCCATCGGGATTTCGTAGGAAATCATCTGGGCCGAAGCGCGCATCGCGCCCATGAACGAGTACTTCGAGTTCGACGCCCAGCCGGCGATGATGATGCCGTACACTTCCAGCGACGTGATCGACATCAGCAGCAACAGGCCGGCGTTGACGTTGGCCAGCGCGATTTCCGGACCGAACGGGATCACCGACCATGCCGCCAGCGCCGGCATGATCGTCATGATCGGGCCAATGATGAACAGGCTCGTGGTGGCCTTGGTCGGCACGACGATTTCCTTGAACAGCAGTTTCAGCGCGTCGGCGATCGGCTGCAGCAGGCCCATCGGACCGACCCGGTTCGGGCCGATACGAATCTGGATCCAGCCGATCAGCTTGCGCTCCCACAGGGTTGCGTAGGCAACCAGGCCCATCAGCGGCAGCAGCACGCACATGATCTTGATCATGGTCCAGGCCAGCGGCCACACCGGGCCGAGGTAGTTGACGCCGTACGTATTCAGGCTAACGATAAAGTCGTTCATTACGCGCCCTTCCCTGCTTTTTCAACCTCGATTGCACCGAACATCGCGCCCAGCATGCTGGTGCTCGGGTGCGCCGCGGCAACCCGAACCGCATTCGCCGGCAAGGTCTTGTCGATGGCGGCAACCAGCAGCGCGGAACCGGTGCCCTGCGTGACCTTGACGGTGTCGCCGGCGACGATGCCCAACTGCGCGGCCAGCGCGGCCGGCAGGTGCGCCCGCGGCGCTTGCGCGTCCGCGGTGCGCTGCAGCGGCTCGGAGCGGCGCGCGATGGCGTCGGCAAAATAGATCGGCACGTCGGTGACGCGCTCGAGCGCGCTGCCGTCGCCAAAGACGGCGGCGGTGGCGGCAATGGTCGACACGTTCGACAGCTTGCCCGACAGATCGGTCACGCCCTTGCCGAGCACTTCGTCGCGGATCGCTTCGGAAGTGTCGTAGTCGAAACCGGTCAGGCCGAGCAGGTTGCCCAGCACGCGCAGCACTTTCCAGGCCGGACGGGCTTCGCCGAGCGGCTTGACGGTGCCGTTGAAACTTTGCGCCCGGCCTTCGCAGTTGACGAAGGTGCCGGCAGTCTCGCTGAACGGCGCGATCGGCAGCAGCACGTCGGCGTAGTCCATGCCGTGCTTGAAGGCACTCATGACGACGACCATCTCGGCGGCGTCGAGTGCGGCGCGGGCTTGCTGCGGGTTGGCGCAGTCCAGCTCCGGCTCGGCGTTGAGCAGCACGTAGGCTTTCTTCGGCTCGGCAAATACCGGCTTGGCGTTCTTGGCGGCCGCGCCGGCGAGGTAAGCGCCGACGGTGTTGGCGGCATCGACCAGGTAGCCGAGCTTGGCGCCGGTCAGTTCGGCGATCAGCTGGGCTGCGGCGTGGATGGCGGACGCCTGCGGATGCTGGACGGCGGCGTTGCCGAGCAGGATCACGCTTGGCAGCTTGGCCTCGCCGGCAAACAGGCTGGCGGCCATCCTGGTGGCGGACTCGGACGGCTTGACCTTGTCGTACGCCGGCGCCGATGTGCCGGCCGCCTTGGCAACCGCGGCGGCCAGCTCGGACAGCGCGGCCAGCCAGTCGGACGGCGCGGCGATCATCTTGTTCGCGACCGGCATCAACAACTCTTCATCGGCGCCGTGCAGCACCGACAGCCTGGCGCCGTTCTTGACCGCGGCGCGCAGGCGCGTGGCGACCAGCGGATGGTCCTTGCGCAGGAACGAGCCGATGACCAGCGCCCGCTTGACGTTCGACAGGTCGGCGATCGGCATGCCGAGCCAAGGCGTGACCTGGCCGTCGTTGGCGAAGTCGGTCTGGCGCAGGCGAAATTCGACGTTCTCGGAACCGAGGCCGCGCATGGCTTTGGCCAGCAGGTGCAGCTCTTCAGTCGTCGAGTGCGGCGTGGCGACGGCGGCGATGGCGGCGGCGCCATGTTCATGCTTGATGTTGCGCAGGCCGTGGGCGATGTACTCGAGCGCGGTCTGCCAGTCGGTCTGGGCCCACTGGCCGCCCTGCTTGATCATCGGCGACGTCAGGCGGTCGGCGCTGTCGAGGCCTTCGTACGAGAAGCGGTCCTTGTCGGACAGCCAGCATTCGTTGATCGCATCGTTTTCCAGCGGCAGCACGCGCATGACCTTGCCGGCCTTGACCTGGACGATCAGGTTCGAGCCGAGCGAATCGTGCGGGCTGACCGACTTGCGGCGCGACAGTTCCCAGGTACGGGCCTGGTAGCGGAATGGTTTGCTGGTCAGCGCGCCGACCGGGCACAGGTCGATCATGTTGCCCGACACTTCGGAGTCGACGGTCTTGCCGACGAACGAGGTGATTTCGGCGTGTTCGCCGCGGCCGAGCATGCCCAATTCCATCTGGCCGGCCACTTCCTGGCCGAAACGCACGCAGCGGGTGCAGTGGATGCAACGGGTCATCTCGGCCATCGAGATCAGCGGGCCGGCGTCTTTCGGCGGCACGACGCGTTTTTCTTCGGCGTAGCGCGAATCGGACTTGCCGTAACCGACGGCCAGGTCCTGCAGCTGGCATTCGCCGCCCTGGTCGCAGATCGGGCAGTCGAGCGGGTGGTTAATGAGCAGGAACTCCATTACCGACTTCTGCGCCTGCACGGCCTTTTCGCTGTTCGAGCGCACGATCATGCCGGCCGAGACCGGCGTGGCGCAAGCCGGCAAAGGCTTCGGGGCCTTCTCGACTTCGACCAGGCACATGCGGCAGTTGGCAGCGATCGACAATTTCTTGTGATAGCAGAAGTGCGGGATGTAGGTCCCGAGCTTGTTGGCAGCGTCCATCACCATGGAACCTGGTGGGACTTCTACCTTTTTACCGTCAATTTCAATTTCAACCATGAGAGTTCTCTGGCCTTAAATATATGCGGGCACGAGGCAATGCTTGTGCTCGATGTGGTATTCGAATTCTTCGCGGAAGTTCTTGATCATCGCCTGCACCGGCATCGCGGCGGCATCGCCGAGCGCGCAGATGGTGCGGCCCTTGATGTTGTCGGCGATCTGGTTCAGCAAGTCCATGTCTTCCGGACGGCCCTGGCCGTGCTCGATGCGGTGCACCATGCGGTACATCCAGCCGGTGCCCTCACGGCACGGCGTGCACTGGCCGCACGATTCCTCGTAATAGAAGAACGACAGGCGCAGCAACGACTTGACCATGCAGCGCGTCTCGTCCATGACGATGACGGCGCCCGAGCCGAGCATCGAGCCGGCCTTGGCGATCGAATCGTAGTCGAGATCGGTGTTCATCATCAGGTCGCCACGCACTACCGGCGCCGACGAGCCGCCAGGAATGACAGCCTTGATCTTTTTGCCGCCGCGCATACCGCCGGCCAGCGCCATCAAGGTGGCGAACGGCGTGCCGAGCGGCACTTCGTAGTTGCCCGGCAGGTTGACGTCGCCGGAGATCGAGAAGATCTTCGAGCCGCCGTTATTCGGCTTGCCCAGCGCCAGGTAGTTCTCCGGGCCCATGTTCAGCAGGAACGGCACCGCGGCAAACGTCTCGGTGTTGTTGATCGTCGTCGGCTTGCCGTACAGGCCGAACGAGGCCGGGAACGGCGGCTTGAAGCGCGGCTGGCCCTTCTTGCCTTCGAGAGACTCGAGCAGCGCGGTTTCTTCGCCGCAGATATACGCGCCGTAACCGTGCGCGGCGTGCAGCTGGAAGTTGAACTCGCTGCCCATGATCTTGTCGCCGAGGAAACCGGCGGCGCGCGCCTCTTCAAGCGCTTCTTCGAACAGCTCGTACTCGGCCCAGATTTCGCCGTGGATGTAGTTGTAGCCGACCGTGATGCCCATCGCGTAGGCGCCGATGGCCATGCCTTCGATCAGCGCATGCGGGTTGTAGCGGATGATGTCGCGGTCTTTGAAGGTGCCCGGCTCGCCTTCGTCGGTGTTGCAGACGAGGTATTTCTGGCCCGGGAACTGGCGCGGCATGAAGCTCCACTTCAGGCCGGTCGGGAAACCGGCGCCGCCGCGGCCGCGCAGGCCCGACGCCTTCAGGTCGGCGATGATCTGTTCCGGCGTGATCTTCTCGTCGAGAATGCGGCGCAGCGCGCTGTAGCCGCCGCGCTTGACGTAGTCGTTCAGATGCCAGTTGGCGCCGTCCAGGTCTTTCAGGATCAGCGGATTGATGTGTCGGTCGTGCAGGCTGGTCATTTGTTCAGTTCCTCTACCAGGGCGTCGATCTTGTCGTCGCTCATAAACGAATGCATGTGGTGATTGTTGACGATCATGACCGGCGCGTCGCCGCAGGCGCCCATGCACTCGCCTTCGACCAGGGTGAACTTGCCGTCGCCGGTGGTTTCACGAAAACCGATGCCCAGCTTGGCCTGCAGGCGCTTGGCGGCATCGACGCCGCCCGACAGCGCGCATGGCAGGTTGGTGCAGACGGAAATCTTGTGCGTGCCGACCTTCTTGACGTTGTACATGTTGTAGAACGTGGCCACTTCCTGCACGGCGATGGCCGGCATGCCGATGTAGTCGGCGATTTCCTGCATGGTGTCCGGCGCCAGCCAGCCCAGTTCGACCTGCGCGTGGGCCAGCGCGGCCATCACGGCCGACTGCCGCTGGTCGGCCGGATACTTGGCCAACTCGCGGTCGATTTTTTTGTAGCAATGCTCAGATAACAACATGGTTCTGCCCTAAATGTGCAACCGCTTAGCGATCGATACTGCCGAATACGATGTCTTGCGTTCCGATGATGGTGACGGCGTCGGCGATCATGTGGCCGCGCGCCATCTCGTCCAGGCTCTGCAGGTGCGCATAGTCCGGGGCGCGGATCTTCAGGCGGTACGGCTTGTTGGCGCCGTCCGACACGATGTAGATGCCGAACTCGCCCTTCGGGTGCTCGACCGCGGCGTATGCCTCGCCGGACGGCACGTGCATGCCTTCGGTAAACAGCTTGAAGTGGTGAATCAGCGATTCCATGTTCGACTTCATGTCGACGCGCGACGGCGGCGCAATCTTGTGGTTGTCAATCATCACCGGCAGGCCCGGGTTGGCGCGCAGCCAGGCCGACGCCTGCTTGATGATGCGGTTCGACTGGCGCATCTCTTCCACGCGCACCAGGTAGCGGTCGTAGCAGTCGCCGTTGGTGCCGACCGGGATGTCGAATTCCATCTTGTCGTACACCGCATACGGCTGGGTCTTGCGCAGATCCCACTCGACGCCGGAGCCGCGCAGCATGGCGCCGGTAAAGCCCATCGCCTTCGCAGCTTCCGGCGACACCACGCCGATGCCGACGGTGCGCTGTTTCCAGATGCGGTTGTCGGTGAGCAGCGTTTCGTACTCGTCGACGTAGGTGACGAAGCGCTTCGAGAAATCGTCGATGAAGTCGAGCAGCGAGCCCTGGCGCGCTTGATTGAGCGCGTCGATGGCCTTCGCACTGCGGATGATCGAGGCCTTGTGCTTCGGCATCGCGTCCGGCAGGTCGCGGTAGACGCCGCCCGGGCGGTAGTAGGCCGCGTGCATGCGCGCGCCCGACACCGCTTCGTAGACGTCGAACAGGTCTTCGCGGTCGCGGAAGGCGTACAGGAACGGCCCCATGGCGCCGACGTCGAGCGCGTGCGCGCCCAGCCACATCAGGTGGTTCAGCAATCGGGTGATTTCGTCGAACATGACGCGGATGTACTGCGCGCGGATCGGCGCCTCGACGCCGAGCAGCTTTTCGATCGCCAGCACGTAGGCGTGTTCGTTGGCCATCATCGACACGTAGTCGAGACGGTCCATGTACGGCACCGACTGCAGGTAGGTGCGCGTCTCGGCCAGCTTCTCGGTGGCGCGGTGCAACAGGCCAATGTGCGGGTCGGCGCGCTGGATCACTTCACCGTCGAGCTCCAGCACCAGGCGCAGCACGCCGTGCGCTGCCGGGTGCTGCGGACCGAAGTTCAGCGTGTAATTTTTAAGTTCAGCCATTATTTCATCCCGTAGGTGTCTTCGCGGATCACGCGCGGAATGATTTCACGCGGCTCGATCGTCACGGGTTGGTAGATCACGCGCTTCTGCTCGGGATCGTAGCGCATCTCGACGTAGCCGGTCACCGGGAAGTCCTTGCGGAACGGATGGCCGATGAAGCCGTAGTCGGTCAGGATGCGGCGCAGGTCGTTGTGGCCTTCGAACAGGATGCCGAACAGGTCGAACGCTTCGCGCTCGTACCAGTTGGCCGCGCGCCAGATGCCGACCACCGAGGCGAGCACCGGCATGTCGTCGTCGGCGGCGAACACGCGCACGCGCACGCGCCAGTTGTGCTCGAGCGACAGCAGGTGCGAGGTCGCCGCAAAACGCAGGCCGTCCCAGGCGCCTTCGCCATAGGTCGAATAGTCGACGCCGCACAGGTCGAGCAACTGCTCGAACTTGAGCGCAGGATCGTCGCGCAGCGCCAGCATCGTTTCGAGGTAATCAGCGGCCTTGACCACCAAGGTCACTTCGCCCAGCGCGGTCGTCAGGCTGACGCGCTCGCCCAGCACGGATGTCAGGGTCGAGGCGAGTTTTTCAAGTTTGGTCGTCATGGTTTAGCGGGCGATGGTGTTGGTGCGCTTGATCTTGTTCTGCAGCTGCAGGATGCCGTACAGCAGCGCCTCGGCGGTCGGCGGGCAGCCCGGGACATAGACGTCGACCGGGACGATGCGGTCGCAGCCGCGCACCACCGAGTAGGAGTAGTGGTAATAGCCGCCGCCGTTGGCGCACGAACCCATCGAGATGACCCAGCGCGGCTCGGGCATCTGGTCATAGACCTTGCGCAGCGCCGGCGCCATCTTGTTGCACAGCGTGCCGGCGACGATCATGACGTCGGACTGGCGCGGCGACGGCCGGAACACGACGCCGAAGCGGTCCATGTCGTAGCGCGCGGCGCCGGTGTGCATCATTTCGACGGCGCAACAAGCCAGGCCGAACGTCATCGGAAACATCGATCCGGTGCGGGCCCAGTTGATCAGCTTGTCGGCTGTGGTGGTAATGAAACCTTCGTTAAAAACGCCTTCAATAGACATGGCTCACTCCCAATCAAGGGCACCTTTCTTCCAAATATACCAAAACCCGACCACGAATTCGGCGATGAAGACCATCATCGTGACGAACCCGGACCAGCCGAGCTCCTTCATCGAGACGCCCCATGGAAAGAAGAATGCCGTTTCCAGGTCAAACAAAATAAACAGGATCGCGACCAGATAGTACCGGACGTCGAATTTCATGCGCGCGTCTTCGAACGCTTCGAAGCCGCACTCGTACGGCGACAACTTGGCCGCGTCGGGCTTGTTCGGACCGAGCAGGTAGCCGAGCACCTGCGGCACCACGCCGACGCCGATGCCGACCAAAATGAACATCAATACGGGGAAATAATTTTCGAGGTTCACGGTTGATGAGCCTATGTTGAATGATCGGTTAATGAACCACTGCTGTTGCAGCGCCCTATCGCGCGACCCTGGCTTGAAGCCTGCCACCAGGATCGTCGACGACTGATCCTCGTAAAAAAGCCAGCTCAGGCGCACAGCCCTTGCTGGCTTCTAAATTTGTTGGTGCCGACGGCGAGACTCGAACTCGCACAGGATTGCTCCCACTACCCCCTCAAGATAGCGTGTCTACCAATTTCACCACGTCGGCATCTCTGAGACCGCTATTCTAACCCGCCGCAGCACTATTTTTCAATGCTAAAGTTGCGCTAGAACAGGGAAACACGGGTAAATCTGTAAATCTTTTATTACACAGCAAAACATTGCGCCGTTACTGCTGAAACTATGTGCAGATTACTTCGGGATCTGGTTCACTGGCGCCGCTGGTGCCGGCGCAGGAGCAGGTGCAACGGTGGTGGCCGGCGCGGCCGGGGCCGGCGCGGTCGTCACCGGCACGCCCGAGCTCGTCACGGGGGCTTTGGCAGGAACGGTGGCGCGCTCCATCACGCCGCCGCCGGTATTGACGACGCGGTTGGTGCCGAAGTACGCCAGCGCCAGGGTCGATGCAAAAAAGATCGCCGCCGCCACGCCGGTCGACTTCGACATGAAGTTCGACGAGCCAGTGGCGCCGAACAGGCTGCCCGACGCGCCCGAGCCGAAGGCGGCGCCCATGTCGGCGCCCTTACCGTGCTGCAGCAGCACCAGGCCGATGATGATCAGGGCTGACAGAACCTGTACGACGACGACCAGATTGAACAAGGTGTTCATTGCTATTCCATTCCAAGTTTGATTTACGGACTAAAAACTACTGTTTACTAATTCAGTTGGCGGCGCTGACGATGGCCAGGAAATCGGCCGCCTTCAGTGCTGCCCCGCCGATCAGGCCGCCGTCGATATCTGGCTGGGCCATCAATTCGCTGGCGTTGTCGGGCTTCATGCTGCCGCCGTACAAGATCTGTACCGTGGCGGCCGCTGCTGCATTCTTTTGTTGCAGTTGCGCGCGCAACTGCGCGTGCACTTCCTGCGCCATCGCCGGCGTCGCCGTCTTGCCGGTGCCGATCGCCCATACCGGCTCGTAGGCGAGCACGATGCGGGCGATGTTGTCGTCGCCCAGCAAGGTCAATACCGCATCGAGCTGACCCGACACCACGGCGGCAGTCTGGCCGGCTTCGCGTTCGGCCAGCGTTTCGCCGACGCAAACGATCGGCGTCAGTCCCGCTTCCAATGCTGCGACAGCCTTCTGGGCCACAAGTTCACTGGTCTCGGCGTGATAGGCGCGGCGCTCGGAGTGGCCGACGATGACGTAGCTGCAGGCAAAGTCGGCCAGCATTGCCGCCGACACTTCACCGGTGTAGGCGCCGCCGGCATGCGCCGACACGTCCTGCGCGCCCCACGCCAGCGCGCCGCCGGCGAGGGCCGCTTCGCACTGCGCCAGGTACGGCGCCGGCGCGCACACCGCGCAGGCCGCTTGCGCGCCCGTGACGCCCGCGGAAATACCGGAGAGCAGCGCAGCGTTCGACGCCTTGCTGCCATTCATTTTCCAATTGCCGACGACGAGTTTGCGACGCATAGTAGCCCAGATTTGTTTAACCCGCTATTTTAACCGTCGTTCCGGGGCTGGTCAAACAATGGCAGGGCCTGCCCCGGAAATTGCGCAAATGGTAAGCCCACACATCCATATATCCGCGCGGCAGCCGATTCCTGCCCATCCTTGGACCTACCGCAAGCTACCCGGCTGTGCCACCTTGATCGGCCCAGGTCAGCCACGTAGATTCAACTGGGAGGTGGCGATTCAACCAACGGGAGCTGATCATGATGAGGCTTTTGCGGTGGGCGCACGGCAGCGCGCTGGTTTCGAAGGCGGCCTTCGCCGCCATGCTGACCTTGGTACAGGCGCCGGCCGGCGCGCAGAACGCGACCAACTGGCGCGGCGAACAGTGGGTGGGCACCTTCGGCAAGGCGCCGGCCGGCCCGCCGCAGGACGTCGACACGCAGATGCTGGCCAACCAGACGGTGCGTCTCGTGGCGCACACGAGCGTCGGCGGCAGCCGCGTGCGGATCCGGCTGTCGAACGAAATGGGCACCACCGCGCTGTATCTCGGCGCAGCCAGCGTGGCGCTGCGCCAGGGCAGCGGCTACCAGATCGCCGCCGGCAGCAACCGCCCGCTGACGTTCGGCGGCGCAACGTCGATCAGCATCGCGCCGGGCGCGCCGGCGCTGAGCGATCCGGTCGATCTCAGCTTTCCGGCAATGGCCGACCTGGCCATCAGCATCCACCTGCCGGCGTCGACCCGCCTGACCACCGTGCACCCGAACGCGCTGCAGACCGTCTACATCTCGACGGCTGGCAATTTCACGGGCGGCGGCAGCTTCCCGCTGTCGCGCTCGACGTGGTGGTGGCCGTTCCTGACCGAGGTTGAGGTAGCCGGTACCGGCGCGGCCATCGTCGCCATCGGCGACTCGATCACCGATGGCAGCCGCGGCACCAACGACAGCAACAGCCGCTGGCCCGACTGGCTGGCGCGGCGCCTGCAGAGCACGCCCGACAGCGGCGGCGTCAACGCCACGCTCGGCGTCGTCAACCGCGGCATTTCCGGCAACCGCCTGCTGACGAGCACCACGCTCGGCTCGCTGGCCGGGCGCAACGGCCTGGAGCGCTTCGACCGCGACGTGCTGGCGACGGCCGGCGTGCGCTACCTGATCATGGCGCTGGGCATTAACGACATCGGCTACGCCTCGACATCGGCGCCGATGACTGCCGCCACCTTCATCAGTGGCTACCGCCAGGTGATCGCCCGCGCCCACGCGCGCGGCATCGCGGTGATCGGCGCCACGCTGGGACCATTCCAGGGGGCGGGCTATTATTCGACGGCCAAGGACGCGGTGCGCCAGTCGATCAACAACTGGATTCGCACTGGCAACGAACTCGACGGCGTGATCGACTTCGACCGCGCCTTGCAGGATCCGTCCAACCCGCTCAGCCTGCGGCCGGGCTACGACAGCGGCGACCGGCTCCATCCGAACAACGCGGGCTACCAGGCGATGGGCAATGCGATTTCACTGGACCTGTTCCGCTCGCACCTGAACGTAACGGCGCAGGCGCCGGCGCTGGACGCGGCCGCGGCCGCTGCCCCAGCGTTGGCGCAGTGAGATCTGTGCGGCTCAGGAGATGGTGGCGCCGGTGCGCGACCTGGTCGGCAGCGGCGTGCCGACACGCCAGGCGCGCGCCATTGCCTGCGCTTCTTCGATCTGCTCCTGGGTCATGCGGCGCGCGATCGCCGCGCGCTGTTCGGCGGCGTTGGTGTTGCCGCTGGCCGAGGCGAGGTTCCACAGCATGTAGGCAAGCACCACGTCCTGCGGCATGCCGGCCTGGTGATAGCGGTACATCAGGCCGATGGCGTATTGCGCGTCGGCGTGGCCCTGCTCGGCCGCCTTGCGAAACCACGACACCGCCAGCTTATGGTCGAGCGGGACCGAGTTGCCGGTGTAGTACATCGCGCCGACGACGTACTGCGCGTCGGCCTTGCCCTGCATCGCTGCCTTGCGGTGCCACTGCATGGCCTGCTTGTAGTCGCGTTCGACGCCCTGGCCCATGTAATACATCAGTCCCAGCAAGTGCTGGGCATCCGGGTGGCCGGCCTTGGCGAGCGGCGTGACTTCTTTCAACGCCAGCGCATAATTGCGCGCGTTGTACGCGTTCGCCCCTTCGGTAAAGCCGGCCACCGCGCTGGCGTGCACGCCGAGCGCGAATGTAATCGCAACAAATATTTTTTCATGTCTCTTGGTGAAACCCAGGTTCCCAATTTCTTATTATTCGACGCTTCTGTGTATTTTCTGCGTGTTCTGTGCTCGTTGGCCGGTTATTTCCAGCTCACCTTGCCGAGGCCGTCGACGCTGACGCTGCGGTGCTGCGGCTTGCCGTACACCGTCACCGAACCGAGTCCCGACACGCTCAAGGTTGCGCTCTGGCGCGCGGTGATCTTTGCGTTGCCCAGCCCGCTCAACTCCAAGGTCACCGCCTCGACCTCGAACTGCCTGGCATCGAGCCCGCCCAGGCCGCCCATGTTCGCCTTCATCCACTTGCTGCGTCCCGCCAACGTGACATAGCCGGCGCCGCGCAAGTTCAAGTCAAGGCCGTCGCTGTTGACGCCCTGAATGTTCATGCTGCCGACGCCGCCGAGCGTGGCGTTGACGACCCTGAAGTCGCCGACCACCTTCATCGAGCCGGCGCCGTCGAGCGTCAAGTCGAGTTCGTCGCCGGTGAAGCCGGCCACGTCGGTCGAACCGACGCTTTCGGACGACACTTCGCGCAGCTTGGGCAACGTCAGCTCGGCGCGCAAACGCGAGCGGCTGAACTTGAAGTCATGGCTTTCGGTATCGATGACGAGGGTGTCGCCGCTTTGGATGGTCGTCGTCCTGGCCAGGTAGCGGCTGTCGCCGCTGATGACCAGCAGCGCCACCGGCCCTTGCTTGAGCTTGACGTCGATGACGCCGTCGATCTTGACGCGCACCACGCGCGCATCGATGGCGCGCTTCTCGCTGGCGTGTTCGTCCGCCGCCAGGGCCGTCGTCGAGACCAGCGCGCACAACGCCGCGCCGCACATGCTCAAGTTGAGAATCCGGTTCATTACACTCTCCACTGCGTTGTTATTGTTTGCTGCTCAGCGTGCTGGCGAGTCGCCGTAACACTACCAGCAACTTGCCCGATAATCCAGATGCTGCCATGGTGTGACTATAACTACACCGCCCTGTCCGCTCCATCGAATTGCGATGAAATGCATATTTGGCTACCTGGGCTACACAAAAGCAGGAATAGCGGGCAAATCGCGCTGTTCGTGAATTGCTCGTTACATTCCGCGTATATTCGCGCCCGGCTCGTGCTGTACGCTGAGGCATCGAATAGATGGGAGCCAGAATGGGATTACCAGTGAACGACAGGTTGGCAGTGCTGATCGATGCGGACAATGCGCAGCCGTCAGTGATCGAGGAACTAATGGCTGAAGTGTCGCGCTATGGCACGGCGAGCGTCAAACGCGCCTATGGTGACTGGACGACGCCGAACCTGAAAGGATGGAAAGACGTCTTGCACACCATGGCCATCCAGCCGATGCAGCAATTCAGTTACACCACCGGCAAAAACTCGACAGACTCGGCACTGATCATCGACGCGATGGACCTTCTGCACGCCGGCAATATCAATGGGATATGCCTGGTGTCGTCCGACAGCGATTTCACGCGACTGGCAAACCGGATCAGGGAGGCAGGTCTGAAGGTTTACGGGTTCGGCGAGAAGAAGACGCCGCAGCCATTCGTAGCAGCCTGCGACAAGTTCATTTACACGGAGATCCTGCGGCCGCAATCGCCGCCGATCGCCGCAGATGAAGTCGCGGTGGCACCGGTCGAACCTTTGCTCCGCAACGCCGTCACCGCCACTGCCAAGGAAACCGGCTGGTCAGCGCTGGCCGCGATCGGGTCCATGCTGATGAAAAACAGCCCCTCGTTCGACCCGCGCAACTATGGTTTCGCCAAATTGGGGGAACTGGTCCGCAAACAGCCCTATTTAGAAGTAAAGGAAGTGAATACCGGAGATAACTCGGCGATCGTGCAACTGCACGTGCGAATAAGGCAGTAAGGTCTGCCAGACGCGATCCGCGCCCAACATCAATAGGAGAGCAACCATGATCGACACCCCGCAGATCGTCCAATGGGACCGGCAGCTTACCGCCGCCGTCCACCTCACCATTCCGCGCAACGATATCCAGCAAGCGTTCGGGCCGGCCGTGACCGAACTGCTGGGCGTGCTGGGCGCGCAGGGGCAGGCGCCAGCCGGCCCTTTGCTCAGCTACCACGTCAACATGCCGAGAGCGGTGTTCGACTTCGACATCGCCTTTCTGGTCGCGCAGTAAATTCAGCCGAGCGGGCGCGTCGTCGGCAGCGAAGTGCCTGAGTTCGAGGTCGCGCGCGCGGTGTATCGCGCCCGATGGAAGGCCTCGGTTCGGCATGGGGTGAGTTGCGCGAATGGATCGGGGCGAACGGCCATGCGGCGCAACGCCAGATGTTCGAGCGCTACCTGGTCGGGCCGGGCGATACATCCGACCCGGCGCAGTGGCAGACCGAGCTGAACTGGCCTCTTGAAGACTAGCTTGTAAGAATCCGGCGCGTCAGTGCGCCAGCGAGCTGGTCAGCGCCGCTTGCACCAGCTTGTCGATTTCGGACGTGACGTTGGTCATTGTGCTGGCCACCACGGCGAACTCGCGGCCAACCGTCCCGGCGCGCGCGGCGACGATCTGCGCGTTGAAGGCGACCATGCGGGCGTGCCTGGCGATGGTTTTGATATCGCCCATTAATTCCTGCAACTGGCGCTTCTGGGCGTGGGCATGGCGCTTCGATTGCTCTTCGTAGACCAGCGTCAATCCATTGAGAACGCTCAGCAACGGCGTCGCGCCACGCACCAGTTCGTCGAGCAGGCCGGGCGCGCCGCGGCCGTTGCCGACGATCGCATCGAGCGTAGCCTCGGCCAGCGCGATGAAGTCGCGGATCACCTTGTCGCCTTGCAAGGTGCCGAAATACGCGTCGCGCAGCTGGCTGCAGAACACGCCAGGCAAGGCGCCCCTGCCTTCAATCAGCACGGTGTGGGCATCGCTGAACAAGGCCAGCGTCTCACGCGCGGTGGCAGCCGCGCCGTGATGGCCCATCGACGCGAGCACTGCGTACAGCACCACGCGCTGCGACGTGAAGCGGCGCCGGCCGGACAGGTTGATCAGGGCGCCGAACACATCCCCGGACAAATGCACGTCGGCGGTTGCTGTCTCAGCGTTCGGTGCGAGTGGGATACTGAGCTGGGCTGTCATGGTGAACTCCATCCGGGGTATGCAGGGATACAGCAGTTAACGCATGTTCCGTGCCAGCAAATATGGCCGTTTTAGCGTCGCCGCCTCACCAAGTTGGCGCAGCGCGGGCCGGCGCGGCACCGAATCGGCCCGGGCGTGCCCGAAAACGGCCGCCATATATGATCATTTCAACCCTTCGCGTACTTCCAGTTGCGTCCCTTGCCCTCGGCGATCCCGTCGATCGCCTTGTCCATCCGGCGCGTACGCGTCGCTTCGGTCTTTGCTTCTTCCAACCAGTCGATGTATTCGCGCTTGAAGCTGGCGCTGCCGGCGTCGAACTGTTCCTCTGCCTGCGCGCGCGCCTTCAGCGCGGCCTGGAAGCAGTCGGGCACGACGACGGCGCGCGGCGTTGCCGGCTTGGCGCGCGCGGGCGTCTTCACGCCCTCGTCGTTGAGCTGCATCGTCTGCTTGACGTACGCTAGCAGCACCTTCTTTTTTCTCATCAATTGGCGCCGAATGATCGAATTTTGACGGCACCGGCCGCAGCGCGGATACTGTCGGACATTGCCGCCCTCCGTCCCTTTTCCATGACTGCAGCGCTTTCCTCTTCGTACGACGCGATCATCGTCGGCAGCGGGCCCGGCGGCGCTAGCGTCGCACGCCAGCTCGCGCGCGGCGGCCGGCGCGTGCTGGTGCTCGAACAGGGCAGCGCCGCGCCGCTGGCCGGCACGTTGGCCCAGATGGCGAAGATGGCGGCGGTGCCCGGCAAAGGCGTGTTCATCCAGCGCGACGCGTCGCTGCTGGTGCAAGGCGTCACCGCCGGCGGCAGTTCAGCCATCAATTTCGCCACCGCCGCCGATCCGCCGCTGGCGATGTTCGCCGCCTACGGCATCGACCTGGTGCCGGCGCTGCGCGGCCTGCGCGCCGAACTGCCGATCGGGCCGCTGCCGGACAAGCTGGTCGGCCCGATGGCGTCGCGCATCATGACGGGCGCCCGCGCGATCGGGCTCAACTGGCATAAGCTCGACAAGATGATCCGCCCGCAGATCTGCCGCGCCGGCTGCTGGCGTTGCGCGTATGGCTGCCCGTTCGGCGCCAAATGGAGCGCCCGCGATTTTCTCGACGACGCCGGCCAGCACGGCGCGCAGTTGCTGGACCGCGCCAAGGTGCTGAAGGTCCTCATCGAAGACGGCCGCGCCGCCGGCGTCGCGTTCGTGCGCGGCGGCGAAGTGCAACAGGTCAAGGCGCCGGTTGTCGTGCTGGCCGGCGGCGGCGTCGGCAGTCCGCGGCTGCTGCACAGTTCCGGCTTGCGATCGCGCGAGAGCAGCTTCTTCAATGATCCGGTCATCGCCGTGATGGGCACGGTTGACGACATCGACGGCGGCGCCGAAGTGCCGATGGCGGCGGGCGCGCGCTGGGATGACGATGGCATCACGCTGGCCGACATGACGTTGCCGGCGCCGATGTACCAGGGCTTCACGGCCCAGGTTGGCCGGCTGGACCGCCTGCTGGCGCATCGCCGCACGCTCAGCATCATGGTCAAGATCCGCGACGAGATCGGCGGCGCGGTCGGCCCACGCTGGGCCAGCAAGCCGCTGCTGGCGTCGGACCGCAAGAAGTTCGATACCGGCGTGGGCGTGGCGCGCGACGTGCTGGCCGCCGCCGGCGCGACGCATGTATTCCAGAGCCACCACTTCGCCGCGCACCCGGGCGGCAGCGTGCGCATCGGTGACGGCGTCGACGCCAATCTGGAAGCCGGCGCGGCCAATCTGTTTGTCTGCGACGCTTCGGTCATTCCGCGCGCATGGGGGCTGCCGCCGACGCTGACGCTGCTATGCCTTGGAGTGCGGCTCGGCGATCACTTGCTCGCACGTTGAGGGCTATCAGCCAGCGGCTGCGGTCCCTCTTCGCCACTAGCATGCATGTCCGCCACTGCGTCCGAGACGATCCGCCGGATCCCGCTCAAAGCCTCGTCCTGAGTTGGCGCGAGCCAAGACAGAGACGGAAATTCCACGCACAACCCAACGTGCTCGCCGTCCTCGCCTGACCACGCCAACCGGTATGTGTAGTACGGAGTCTGCCTTGACACGTCTTGGTCAGCCGCGAGAGCGGCCTTTGACGAGCTGCAATCTAGCCTCGAGTTGGGACAGGTCGACTTGCACAAGTGCCCAGGTGACGCCCGCATATCCGTCGCGTTGAGCGAAGTCTTCTATCTTGGAATGGCCGAGGTCCACTGGAAGGCCCTCATCAATCATCGCCGCGACTTGAGAGGATATTGCTTCCCGCGCATTTATCAGCGCATCGTCGATGGAGTCACCCCACGAAAAGCAGCCTGGCACTCCTGGCACCACGACACCGTAAACGCTGTCCTCGTCCTTATGAATGGCAACAGGAATATCCATGGAATTTTCCTCCTCGTGATGTAATCACTTTAGACCCGCAGCTTTCAAAATTGCCTTAACTGTCCCGGCCGGCAGATCCTTTTTGGGGTGAGGCACGGTACAAAGCTTCGTGTAGTTCGGGTGCTTAAAGGTAATGTGACTGCCGCTTGCCTGACCGGCCGCCACTCCGCCACCTGCAACTTCCTGATGAGAACGGTCGAATTCAACTGTATCTCCGTCGGCGCTGCGTGAGTAATCATACACACTAATGCATGCCCTACCGGGACTCTCGACGCCAAGCAAACCGGCGCCATTCCGAACAAATTAATACAAAAAAACCGCCAGGGCTTGCGCGCTGGCGGTTTTTTCATTCGGCCGAGGCCGGGGCGATGCGAATTACGCTGCAGGTGCTGCGGCGCCCTCGGCACCTTCAGCGGCCTTCATCGACAGCTTCAGGCGGCCGCGGTCGTCGGTCTCGAGGACCTTGACGCGCACTGCCTGGCCTTCTTTCAGGTAGTCGGCAACGGCGTTGACACGCTCGTTGGCGATCTGCGAGATGTGCAGCAGGCCGTCCTTGCCCGGCATGACCTGGACGATCGCGCCGAAGTCGAGCAATTTCAGCACGACGCCGTCGTAGGTCTTGCCCACTTCGACCGATGCGGTCAGCTCTTCGATGCGGCGCTTGGCTTCCTGGCCGGCGGCAGCGTCGACCGAAGCGATGGTGACCACGCCTTCGTCGCTGATGTCGATCTGGGTGCCGGTCTCTTCGGTCAGCGCGCGGATGACGGCGCCGCCCTTGCCGATGACGTCACGGATCTTCTCCGGGTTGATCTTGATGGTGATCAGGCGCGGTGCGAAGTCCGACAGTTCGGTCTTCACGTGCGGCATCGCCTTCTGCATTTCGCCGAGGATGTGGTGGCGCGCTTCCTTCGCTTGCGCCAGTGCCACTTGCATGATCTCTTTGGTGATGCCCATGATCTTGATGTCCATCTGCAACGCGGTAATGCCTTCAGGCGTACCGGCTACCTTGAAGTCCATGTCGCCGAGGTGGTCTTCGTCGCCGAGGATGTCGGTCAGCACGGCAAACTTGCCGCCTTCCTTGATCAGGCCCATCGCGATGCCGGCGACGTGCGCCTTCATCGGCACGCCGGCGTCCATCAGTGCCAGGCAACCGCCGCACACCGATGCCATCGACGACGAACCGTTCGATTCGGTAATTTCCGACACCAGGCGCACCGAGTAGCTGAAGTCTTCCGGGTTAGGCAACGCTGCGAGCAGCGCGCGCTTGGCCAGGCGGCCGTGGCCGATTTCGCGGCGCTTCGGCGTACCGACGCGGCCGGTTTCGCCGGTGGCGAACGGAGGCATGTTGTAATGCAGCATGAACGAGTCGGTGTACTCGCCCATCAGCGCATCGATCTTCTGGCTGTCGCGCGCGGTGCCAAGGGTGGCAACGACGAGCGCCTGCGTTTCGCCGCGGGTAAACAGCGCCGAACCGTGGGTGCGCGGCAGCACGCTGGTGCGAATCGAGATCGGACGCACGGTGCGAGTGTCGCGGCCGTCGATGCGCGGCTCGCCGTTCAGGATCTGCGAACGGACGACCGACGCTTCGATGTCGAACAGGATATTGCCGACTTCCGAGCTGTCGATGTCGCCGAGGTTGTTGGCGGCCGATTCAGCCGTCAGGGCAGCGACCACTTCCGAGAACGCCGACTTCAGCTTGGCGGTACGCGCCTGCTTGTCCTTGGTCTGGTAGGCATCGTTGATCTTGGCGTCGGCAAACGCCTTGACGCGGGCGATCAGCGCTTCGTTCTTGGCGGGCGCAGTCCACTCGACTTCCGGCTTGCCGCCGTCGCGTACCAGGTCATGGATCGCGTCGATGACCGCTTTCATCTGGTCGTGGCCGAAGACGACGGCGCCGAGCATGATTTCTTCGGACAGCTGCTGCGCTTCGGACTCGACCATCAGGACGGCCGTTTCGGTGCCGGCGACGACCAGGTCCATCTGGCTCGTCTTGAGCTGCGTGGTGGTCGGGTTCAGGATGTACTGGCCGTTGGCGTAACCGACGCGGGCGGCGCCGATCGGGCCGGAGAACGGCACGCCGGAGACGCACAGCGCGGCCGATGCGCCGATCATGGCGGCGATGTCCGGATCGATCTCAGGATTGACCGACAGCACGTGGATGATGATCTGGACTTCGTTCAGGTAGCCTTCCGGGAACAGCGGACGGATCGGACGGTCGATCAGGCGCGACGTCAGCGTTTCCTTTTCCGAAGGACGGCCTTCGCGCTTGAAGAAGCCGCCCGGGATCTTGCCGGCAGCGTAAGTCTTCTCGACGTAGTCGACGGTCAGCGGGAAAAAGTCCTGGCCCGGCTTGGCGTCCTTGCGCGCGACGACAGTCGCCAGCACGACGGTGTCGTCGATCGACACCAGCACCGCGCCGGACGCCTGGCGAGCGATCTCGCCAGTCTCCAGCGTGACCGTGTGCTGACCGTACTGGAACGTTTTCGTAACTTTGTTAAACATGGGTAATCCCTTTCTATTTGCCGACAGATTTTCAGGGGCTGTCGTTCACCTCACCACAGGCAAGTGCAACCTTGCCTTTACTGCTTTAATGCAACTTTAATACTATTCAGAAATGCAAAATGCCCGCGACAGTCAGACTGACGCAGGCATTTTCGTTTAAATCGGGAGCGGCAAAAATTACTTGCGCAGGCCGAGTTTAGCGATCAGATCGCGATAACGGGCAGCGTCTTTGCTTTTCAGGTAGGACAGCAGGCTCTTACGACGGTTGACCATCATGATCAGGCCGCGGCGCGAGTGGTGATCTTTCGCGTGGGCTTTGAAGTGGCCGTTCAGTTCGTTGATGCGTGCGGTCAGCAGTGCGACCTGGACTTCTGGCGAACCGGTGTCGTTTTGAGCACGGGCGTTGTCCGCGATAATCGCGGCTTTGTTGATGTTTTCTACGGTCATGATATTACCTTTCACATGCGGTGCAAGAGTCGCAACCCAGCGCACCGTGAACTTCGATTAACAAGCTGGTCCAAACGACCAGACCCGCTAGTATATGCGAAAACTGTTCGTGCAGCCAGTGCTCAATGCGCCTGAGTCGGGCATGATAGGATTTTTGCAGCTTTTGGGGGTGAAACCATGCGAAATGTGATAACCATCCTGTTTGTATTGCTGTCCGTGGCAGGCTGCGCCAGCCTGTCCGGGCCGCCGTTGCTGCCGGGCGACTCGATCGACACGGTCAAGCTCAAGCTGGGAACGCCGACGGCGTCATATTCTGCCGGGCAAGAGCAGCTGCTCGAGTACGCGACCGGGCCGATGGGCCAGACCACGTGGATGGCGCACATCGGCGCCGACGGCCGGCTGACGCGGCTCGAACAGGTGCTGACGGGCGAAAAATTCGCCACCATCAAGGTCGGCTCGGCAACGCACGAGGATGTACTGCGCGCCGTTGGCCGGCCGGCCGAAAAATCGTTCCTGCCGCTGCGCGACTTCGAGGTCTGGTCGTACCGCTACAAGGAGGCCGGCGTGTGGAATTCGATGATGCACGTGCACTTCGACCGCGCCGGCGTGGTGCAGATGATGCAAAACGGACCGGATCCGATGTACGAGGAAAGGCGGTTTTTCCGCTAGAGGTAACGGCGCTGATGTTAGCTGCGGTCGCTCGGATCGATCGGCTCGGCGTCGGTCTGCACGATGCTGACCGGCTTGCCCTTCGCCAGGCGCCAGAGGTACACCGCGTAACCGGATAAGCCGTAAGCGACGAAAATCGGCCACAGCACTTTCGGCGGATCGATCGACACCAGCGCGAACGCCAGGGCGATGAGGAACACCGCGATGAACGGCACCGACTTGCGAAAATTGACGTCCTTGAAGCTGTAGAACGGCACGTTGGTGACCATCGTCAGGCCGGCGAACAGCGCGATGCCGAACGAGATCCACGACATCTGCATGCCGCTCACTCCGAGGTCCGTCATCATCAGGATGAAGCCGGCGACGATCGCCGCCGCGGCAGGGCTTGGCAAGCCCTGGAAGTAGCGCTTGTCGACTACGTCGATGTTGGTGTTGAAGCGCGCCAGCCGGCACGCGGCGCCGGCGCAGTAGACGAAGGCGGCGATCCAGCCGAGCTTGCCGAGCCCGCGCAGCGACCACTCGTAGATCACCAGCGCGGGCGCGGCGCCGAACGACACCATGTCGGACAGGCTGTCGTACTGGGCGCCGAATTCGGACTGGGTGTTGGTCAGGCGCGCGACGCGACCGTCGAGGGCGTCGAGCACCATGGCCACGAAGATGGCCCAGGTTGCATGTTCGAAACGCTGGTTCATTGCCATCACAATGGCGTAGAAGCCGCAGAACAGCGCCGCGGTGGTGAAAGCGTTGGGCAACAGGTAAATCCCGCGCCGGCGCACCGGAATGCCGTTGGCGTCAAATTTTTGCCGGCCGATTTTGCCGAAGCGCGACAGTTTTTTGGCGCCGGGTTTCCGGCGGCGGGGGAATATGGGCATAAGTTTCCGTTTCTGGTGTGAGCGCGTCTTTATCCTATTATAGTAGGCTAACGAAATACATAGCGAACCGTTACTATTACCTGAACTTAAGCTTGCCGACGAGGCGCATCTGCAAAGTCGTCTCGCCCGGCTCGAAAGTAGGCTCGGCCACTTCCGGCGCCGTCTTCGCCGCCATCATGCGCGCGCCGGTGACGCTGACAGCTTGCTCGGCGTAGCGGCCGGAGCCTTCGAAGTCGATGGTGTCGATGACGGCGTCGCCCGGCTTGCGGCCCATCGCCGCGGCGATCGAGGCGATGCGCTCGTTCAGGTTCAGATAAGTGGCGGCAATACGGCGCTCGTCGAGTTGCTTGAGCGTTGCAGGTGACAAGCCGAACCGCAGGTTGTTGAGCGACATGACGTTCTGGGCCGCGGCGGTGGTCTTCGCCAAGTTTGCCAGGTTGGTCGTTTTCACTTCCAGATACTGGCCGACGCGCCAGCCCACCGGCACCGGCCTCGACACGGCCGCGCCATCCAGCGGCCGCTGCTCGGGATAGATGGGATAGGTGTAATAGCCCTGCGTTTTCAGGCTCGCCTGCGGATCCTCCCGGCGGATGATCTCGGTGCCCTGCTTCATCTTCTGATTGACGCGCGACGCGGCGGCGGTCTTGTCCTTGTCCTGCTCCTCGACCGCAAACGCCGCCGTGGCCTGGTCGTTGGCGTGGGTCACTTCGCCAAACGCCGGCACGACCACCAGTGCGCCAGCGGTCGAGCTCGTCGTTTGCGCGTTGGCGTGCGCGCACAGCACCAGCGCGGCGGCGATGAACAGTTTCGGCAGCGACATAACTTTCTCCTCAGATTGACTTAATGAAGAGACAAGATAACCCGAAAGGGAAAGTTAATGCGCCGCCAACACAGAAAATTACTTGAACTTCACCTTGCCGACCAGACGCATTTGCAGCGTCGTCTCGCCCGGCTCGAAGGTCGGTTCGCTCACTTCGCCCGAGTCCTTTGCCATGCGCGACATTGCCATTGGCGCCCCGGCAGCTTCGCCCTGCGCCGCATAGTTGCCGGAGCCTTCGAAATCAACCGTGTCGAGCACGGCGTCGGCGGTGTTGCGCCCCATTGCCTTGGCGATCGACGCGACTCGCTCGGTCAGGTTGCGGTAGGTCGCGCCGATGCGCTGGTCGTCCAGCTTCTTCAAGGTGGCAGGGGTCAGACCAAAATTGAGGTTGTTCAGTGCGAGCACTTTCTGGGCGGCGGCCGTTGTTTTCGCCAGGCTGGCCAGGCTGGTGGTTTTCATTTCGACGTAATTGCCGACACGCCATCCCGTCGCGACGGGTTTTGGCATGGTGCCGTTCGGCAGCGGGCGTTGCTCCGGGTAGATCGGATAGGTGTAGTAGCCCTGCGTCTTCAGAATCGCTTGCGGGTCTTCCTTGCGCAGGATGTCGAGGCCCTGCTTCATTTTCTGGTTCACGCGCGATGCGGCGGCCGCTTTGTCCTTGTCCTGTTCTTCGACGAGGAAGGTGGCGGTGGCCTGGTCGTTCGGATGCGTCACTTCGCCAAAAGCGGGGACGATGACGAGCGTCTGGGCGTGGACTTGCGATGCCAGGATGATCGTGGCGGCGATGAGGAGTTTCGGAAAAGACATGTGACTCTTTCAGGTTGTTGTTCTTAGCCTGAAAGATAACCGGAAAACGGCGAGCGGCGGGCGTCGGACACCATTCGTTGCAATTGATTACTGTTTACATACAAAGTACACGCAAAATGAAAAACCGCCAGTCCCGCCTACGCGGGAATGACGGCCTTGAGAGTTGCGGTGCTGCTTAGTTTTTCGACTGGTCGACCAGCTTGTTCTTCGCGATCCACGGCATCATCGCGCGCAGTTTCTCGCCCACCACTTCGATCTGGTGCTCGGAATTGAGGCGGCGGCGCGAGATCAGGGTCGGCGCGCCGGCCTTGTTCTCGAGGATGAAGCTCTTGGCGTACTCGCCGGTCTGGATGTCCTTCAGGCACTGGCGCATCGCATCCTTGGTGGCCGACGTGACGATCTTCGGACCGGTGACGTATTCGCCGTACTCGGCGTTGTTGGAGATCGAGTAGTTCATGTTGGCGATGCCGCCTTCATAGATCAGGTCGACGATCAGCTTCAGTTCGTGCAGGCACTCGAAGTACGCCATCTCCGGCGCGTAGCCGGCTTCGGTCAAGGTCTCGAAGCCAGCCTTGATCAGCTCGACGGCGCCACCGCACAGCACTGCCTGCTCGCCGAACAGGTCGGTCTCGGTCTCTTCGCGGAAATTCGTTTCGATGATGCCGGCGCGGCCGCCGCCGTTGGCCATCGCGTACGACAAGGCGATGTCGCGCGCCGAGCCGGACTTGTCCTGGTAGACGGCGATCAGGTGCGGCACGCCGCCGCCCTGCGCATAGGTGCCGCGCACGGTGTGGCCCGGCGCCTTTGGCGCGATCATGATGACGTCGAGGTCGGCGCGCGGCACGACCTGGCCGTAGTGCACGTTGAAGCCGTGGGCGAAGGCCAGCACGGCTCCCTGCTTGGCGTGCGGCGCGACGTTTTCGTTGTAGACCTGGGCGATGTTCTCGTCAGGCAGCAAGATCATGATGATGTCGGCGGCCTTGATGGCGTCGTTGACTTCAGCTACTTTCAGGCCGGCCTGTTCGACCTTGTTCCACGAAGCGCCGCCCTTGCGCAGGCCAACGGTGACGTTGACGCCCGAATCGTTCAGGTTCTGTGCGTGGGCGTGGCCCTGCGAGCCGTAGCCGATGATGGCAACGTTCTTGCCTTTGACGAGGGAGAGGTCGCAATCTTTGTCGTAAAAAACGTTCATGATATTTTTTCCTGTAATTTTAAGTTGTGGGGAAATGCTCAGACTTTGAGGATGCGTTCGCCGCGGCCGATGCCCGAGCCGCCGGTACGGACCGTTTCGAGGATCGACGCGCGGTCGATCGAATCGATGAACGCGTCGAGCTTGCTCTTGGCGCCGGTCAGTTCGATCGTGTAGGTCTTCTCGGTGACGTCGATGACGCGGCCGCGGAAGATGTCGGCGGTGCGCTTCATCTCTTCGCGCTCCTTGCCGACCGCGCGCACCTTGATGAGCATCAGCTCACGCTCGATGTGCGAGCCTTCCGTCAGATCGACCACCTTGACCACCTCGATCAGGCGGTTCAGGTGCTTGGTGATCTGCTCGATGATGTCGTCCGAGCCGCTGGTGACGATCGTCATGCGCGACAAGGTGGCGTCTTCGGTCGGCGCCACGGTCAGGGTCTCGATGTTGTAGCCGCGGGCCGAGAACAGGCCGACCACGCGCGACAGCGCGCCGGCTTCGTTTTCCAGCAGGACAGAGATAATATGGCGCATGTCAGAGGTCCTCCGAGCCAAGCAGCATTTCGGACAGGCCCTTGCCGGCTTTCACCATCGGCCACACGTTTTCCGACTGGTCGGTAATGAAATTCATGAACACCAGCCGGTCCTTCATGCTGAACGCTTCTTTCAAGGCGCCGTCGACGTCACCCGGCTTTTCGATCTTCATGGCGACGTGGCCGAATGATTCAGCCAGCATCGAGAAGTCCGGCAGCGAATCCATGTACGACTCCGAATAGCGCCCGCCGTAGTCGATCTGCTGCCACTGGCGCACCATGCCGAGGGCACGATTGTTGAGCAGGATGATCTTTGGCGTCAGGTGGTATTGTTTGCAGGTAGCCAGTTCCTGGATGTTCATCTGGATCGAGCCTTCGCCGGTGATGCAGGCAATGGTCGCGCCGGGGTTGGCCATCTGCACACCCATCGCGTACGGCAGTCCGACGCCCATCGTGCCGAGGCCGCCGGAATTGATCCAGCGGCGCGGCTTGTCGAACGGATAGTACTGGGCCGCCCACATCTGGTGCTGGCCGACGTCCGACGTGATGAAGGCGTCGCCGCCGGTCACTTCCCACACTTTTTGCACGACCGACTGCGGCTTGATGATGGTGTCCGAATCCTGGAACTTCAGGCAGTCGCGGCCGCGCCATTCGCCGATCTGCTTCCACCAGTCCTTCAGCGGCGCCGCATTGACCTTGGCGTCGGCGGCGTCGAGCTGCGACAGCAACTCGACCAGCACATCCTTGACGTTGCCGACGATCGGAATGTCGACCTTGACGCGCTTCGAAATGGACGACGGGTCGATGTCGATGTGAATGATCTTGCGCGGATGCGAGGCGAAGTGCTTCGGGTTGCCGATCACGCGGTCGTCGAAACGGGCGCCGATGGCGATCAGGACATCGCAGTGCTGCATCGCCATGTTCGCTTCGTAGGTGCCGTGCATGCCGGGCATGCCGACCCACTTGTCGGACGACGAGCGGTAGCCGCCCAGGCCCATCAGCGTGTTGGTGCACGGGAAGCCGAGACGGTCGACCAGCTTGTTCAGCTCGGGCGCGGCGTTGGCCAGGATCACCCCGCCGCCGGCGTAGATCATCGGCCGTTCGGCCTGCAGCAGCAGTTGCACCGCCTTGCGGATCTGGCCCGAGTGGCCCTTGTCGACCGGCTTGTACGAGCGCATTTCGATTTCCTTCGGATAATCGAAATGGCAGGTGTGCATGCTGATGTCTTTGGGGATATCGACCAGCACCGGACCGGGACGGCCGGTGCGGGCGATAAAGAATGCTTTCTTGATCGTTGCCGCCAGGTCGCGCACGTCCTTGACGAGGAAGTTGTGCTTGACGACGGGGCGGGTGATGCCGACCGTGTCGCACTCCTGGAACGCGTCCTGGCCGATCGCGTGGCTCGGCACCTGGCCGGAGATGACGACCATCGGCACCGAATCCATGTAGGCGGTCGACAAGCCGGTGACGGCATTGGTCACGCCCGGACCGGACGTGACGAGGGCGACCCCGACCGTATTCGAACTGCGCGAATAGGCGTCGGCGGCGTGGATGGCGGCCTGTTCATGGCGCACCAGTATGTGCTGGAATTTGTCTTGCTTGAAGATGGCGTCGTAGATATACAGCACCGCGCCGCCGGGATAACCAAAGACGTGCCTGACGCCCTCTTCGGCCAGACAGCGGACGACAATCTCAGCGCCCGTGATGGGAGCTGTCGTTTCGTTGTTCATGATACATTCCTTTCAAGACCCATTGGGAGGTGATCGGATGCTCTTTCCTAACGAGATACACGTGGCGCGACAGTGCTCAGGCTTCCCTTCTTTCTGCGGTCACGGCGATTTTTCACGTACCCATAGATACGTTACGAACCGGCGCTAAGCGCAACTCGTTTGGCGTGAGTTTCTGCAGCGGTTACGCGAACCTCTCGTACTTGTGGCACGGGTTAGAGCAAACTGCCTACATATGAAAGCGCGTCATGTCGATGGTGGCCTTGTGTGCCGGTCACGACCTGACCATACAGCTTCGGGGTTGCAAAGCGTGGCTTACCTTACTGCGTTGCACCATTTTGGTCAAGGTAAAAGATGGCGGCGTGATCCGCGGCGGTGCATTTTGCGTAAAAACCGAGCAAAATGGCCCGTTTTTTGCTAGGATGCGTCAGTTTTGCAGTTCAGCACTATTGGCGTAATGACGTCACCCCTTCAGACATCGGGGTCAGACCTAGGTCTGACCCCGATGTTGCAACTCCTTCCGCGCATGGCCACAGACAAAGAATTATCCGATTTCCTCGAGCATGTCGAGCGGCGCGCCTTCAAGCAGGCGGTCTACGCCGTGCGCAAGGACGAGGCCGCTCTTGATATCGTGCAGGACGCGATGATCAAGCTTGCCGAAAAATACGGTGACAAGCCGGCTGCCGAACTGCCGATGTTGTTTCAGCGCATCCTCCAGAACACCATCCTTGATTACTTCCGCCGCGAAAAAGTGCGAAATACGTGGGTCAGCCTGTTCTCTTCGATGGGCAAACGCGATGGCGGCGACGACGACTTTGATATACTCGATTCGTACGAAGCGGAAGAAGGTTCTGCCCGCGCTGAGTCGAGTGCCGACCAGGTCGAGCGGATGCAGACCCTGGCGGTGATCGAAGCGGAGGTACAAAAACTGCCTTCGCGTCAACGGGAAGCGTTCCTGATGCGTTATTGGCAGGACATGGACGTGGCTGAAACAGCGGAAGCAATGGGGTGTTCAGAAGGTAGCGTCAAGACACACTGTTCACGGGCGACCCATACCCTCGCCGAAGCGCTGAAAGCCAAGGGATTAAAATTATGAATACCGAAGACATCAACCTGGCGTACAAAGTGCGGCACGCGCTCAACGCGAACCTCGACAATTTGCCGGCTTCCACCGCCGAACGGCTCGCTTCGGCGCGCAAGATGGCCGTTTCGCGCAAAAAAGCGCACGCCCCCGTCCAGGTCGCACAGCGCGCCCTTGCCGGCAACTTCGGCAGCTTTTTTACATTCTCCTCACTCGGTCGCGCCGGCGCGATCATCCCGCTGCTGGCCCTCGTTGCCGGCCTTGCCGGCGTGTACCAGTACGAGCAGCAGCAGCGCATCGCCGAACTCGCCGAGCTCGACGCGGCGGTACTGTCCGACGAACTCCCCCTGACCGCCTACCTCGATCATGGTTTTAACGCCTATCTGGCGCAGCGCGGTCAATAAGGTGACTGCCGCGCATTTGTCTTTCTTCTTCAAGGCGGCCGTAACGGCGCTGGCATTGTCTGGCCTGGCCGGCGCCGCCGTCGCGCAGGCGCCCACTTCACCAGCGCCGGCCGCAGTCAGGCCGCCGGTCCAGAAGGCCCCTGAAAAGCCGTTGTGGAATACGCTGACACGCCCGCAGCAGATCGCGCTCGAGCCGCTGGCCGGCGAGTGGGACCGCATGGAAGGCGTGCGCAAGCAGAAATGGCTTGAGATCGCCAACCGCTATTCGTCGATGAAGCCCGACGAGCAGGTGCGGGTGCACGAACGCATGCGCGACTGGCTTAAAATGACGCCGGACGAGCGCCGCCTGGTGCGCGAGAATTACACGCGCACCAAGAAAATCGACCCAGGCCAGAAATCCGAGGAGTGGGAAAAGTACCAGCAGTTGCCGGAAGAGCAAAAGAAGAAGCTTGCCGCCGATGCCGCCATCGCACGCGGCAAGAAGCAGGTCGCCAACCTGCCGTCGGCGGCGCAATCGAGCGGCAAGACGGTGGAGCCGCTCAAGCGCACGCCGCCGCCGGTGGCAACCTGCCCGGCCGGCACAGTGAAAAATACCGCGGCGCCGACGCCGGCCTGCGTTGCGGCGCCTGCCGCCGCGCCCGCAGCGGTCGCTCCCGTTGTTCCTACGACAGTCACCCCCACACCGGTCGCCCCGGCAGCTCCCGTCCCAAATGCAAAATAGTAAGTCTGTGATTGCAACGCCGACCGTCAAACGTCGCCTGATCAGTATGGTGTATGAAGCCTTCCTGTTTATCGCGGTCGAGGCGCTGGCGATGTTTATCTACCTGTTTATCACCCAGAAATTTCATTCATCGCTGATTGAACATGGCCGCAATGCCGTGTTCTTTCTCGTTGGCGCCTTGTACTTCATCCATGCGTGGAGCGGCAGCGGACATACGCTGGCGATGAAGACGTGGCGTATCAAGGTCGTCAAACTCGGTTACAAGACGGTGCCGTACCGCGCGTCCGCCGTGCGCTACCTGATGGCGTGGTTCTGGTTTCTGCCGGCGATCGTGGCGTGTTACGCGTTTGGGTGGAAGAGCGCCGGCCAGGTCAGCGCAGCAGTGGCGGTCGGGATCGTGGCATGGGCGGCGACCGCGCTGTTGAACAAGGATCGGCAGTTCCTGCATGACCGGGTTGCCGGTACGCGGTTGATATCGTTGCCGAAGCCGGAGAAGAAGGTTAAAGCGGCGAAGGTTTAAGTCGTCACTGCTCACGCATGCTTGCAAAGATACGCGATGATCGAATGTAACCGCACGATGGAACAGGCGAAGCGCGACTTCGCCGCCGGCCGGCTGACCGGCGCCATGCTGATCCGCGTGCCGATGACCACGTCCGACTGGACCATCCGCCTTTCCGGCGCCAAGGGCGACGCCGGCATGCTGCTCGATGTGCAAACCCTCGAACCCTACTGCTTCGCCAGTCTCGACAAAGCCGTCAAGGCGCTCGACCAGATCGGCTTCTCGTTCTCGCAGCTGAAGGTAGTTTAAAAGCGCTCGTACTCGTGTAGGTAGCGCCACTGCCCTACCGGCAGGCTGGCCATCGGCACGCGGCCAACGCGAATGCGCTTGGTCGACACCGGCGTCAATCCGACCATCCGCAGCATGTGCACGAGCTGCCCCGGCTTGGGTCCCTTGACCGCAAAGCGCAGGCGCGTTTCGTTCTGCCAGCTGACCTTCATCGGCGCGATCTCCTTGCCGTTGAACGGCAGGCCGTGATTGAGCAGCGCCAGCCCGCCTTCGCGGATCGTCCCTGCCACTTCGATGATGAACTCCTGCTCGACCCGCTGGCCTTCGTCGACCAGCTTGCGCGCGACGCGGAAGTCCTGCGTGTAGACCACCAGCCCGCTCGCCTTTGTCTCCAGCGGCGAAGCCAGCGTCAGGTTCGACAGGTGGCGCTTGAGGAAGCGCTGGTTGCCGTGATCGGGCAGCACCAGCGTCTGCTGCGTCAGACAACTGGTGGCAGCCTCGCCGTCGTTGTCGAAGCCGGCACTAAAGAGCGCCGGCTTGTGCAGCAGGATCGTCACCGGCGCCAGGTCGACCAGCGCGGCATCGGGATGCAGCGTCACTTCCTGATCGTCGGCCACGCGCGCGCCGGCTTCCTCGACGACCGCGCCGTCCACGCTGACCCAGCCGCCGGCGATGTACTTGTCGGCTTCGGCGCGCGAGCATGGCATCATTTCGGCCACGCGCTTGGCGAGCCGGATGGTGTTATCGGTCATTGTGCTCTTTGAAAAATCCGGTGAATACGGCGATGACGCGCTCGACGTCGGCCGCGCTGACATCAAGGTGCGTCACCAGCCGCGTATGCGGGCCGACGGTGGCGCGGATGCGCTCGCGCGTGAGCGTGGCGCGCAGCGCGTCGCACGCTGCCGGCGGCACGTCGACGTAGAAGATGTTGGTCTGCGGCGTGGTGACCTGCAGGCCCTCGATGGCGCGCAGGCCGGCCGACAGCCTGGCCGCGTTGGCATGGTCGTCGGCGAGGCGCTCGACGTTATGTTCGAGCGCGTACAGGCCGGCCGCGGCCAGCACGCCGGCCTGGCGCATGCCGCCGCCGAGCATCTTGCGCCAGCGCTTGCCCTGTTCGATGAACGCCTTCGGCCCGCACAGCACCGAGCCGACCGGCGTGCCCAGCCCTTTCGACAGGCATACCGACACCGAATCGAAGCCGGCCACCGCGGCGCGCAGGCTGATGCCCTGCTTGACGGCGGCGTTGCAGATGCGCGCGCCGTCGAGGTGCGTGGCAAGACCGCGCGACTTCGCCAGCGCCGTCGCCTGCGCCATGTAATCGGCGCCGAGCACCTTGCCGCCGATGGTGTTCTCCAGCGCCAGCAGGCGCGTGCGCGCGAAGTGCATGTCGTCCGGCTTGATGTAGTGCTCGATGTCGCCCAGCGCGAGGCTGCCGTCCGGCTGGTTGGCGATCGGCTGCGGCTGGATGCTGCCCAACACAGCCGCGCCGCCGCCTTCATATTTATAGGTGTGCGCGTCCTGGCCGACCAGGTACTCGTCGCCGCGCCCGCAATGGAGCATCAGCGCGATCAGGTTGCTCTGGGTGCCGGACGGCGCGAACAGCGCCGCTTCGTAGCCAAACAATTCGGCCGTCACTTCCTGCAAGCGGTTGACGGTCGGGTCGTCGCCGTAGACGTCGTCGCCGACGGGGGCTGCCGCCATCGCGGCGCGCATCGCCTCGGATGGTTGGGTGACGGTGTCGCTGCGCAGGTCGATCCAGTGTTCACTCATGATTTATGCGTGGGTCAAATGTTCGGTGTAGAAGCGCTGGCCCATTTCTTCGAGGCCCAGCGTGGTCAGGACTTCCTGCAGCCGCTCGCTCGGGCGCTTGCGCGGCAGGTTCTTGTAGCCGGCGATGATCAGCTCATTTTTCATCGAGTGCTCCCAGCCTACCAGCTCGGTGACGTTGACCTGGTAGCCGTGCGCCTCGAGCTGCAGGCAGCGCAGCACGTTGGTGACCTGGCTGCCGAATTCGCGGGTGTGCAGCGGATGGCGCCAGATTTCGGTCAGCGCGCTCTTGCCGAGGTCCTTGCCCTTGTTCTTCTTGAGGACAGTGGCCACTTCGGCCTGGCAGCACGGCACCAGCACCATGAACTTGGCCTTCTTCTTCAGCGCGAAGTCGATGGCGTCGTCGGTGGCGGTGTTGCAGGCGTGGAGCGCGGTGACGATGTCGATTCTCTCCGGCAGCTTGTTCGACGTGGTCGACTCGGCCACCGACAGCGGCAGGAACGACATGCCGGGGAACTCGAGGCGCTTGGCCAATTCGGTCGATTTCTGCACCAGCTCTTCGCGCGTTTCGATGCCGTAGATGTGCGAGCCGTCGTCCTTGTTCTTGAAGAAAAGGTCGTACAGGATGAAGCCGAGGTAGGACTTGCCGGCGCCATGGTCGACCAGCGAAATGGCCGGATGGTCCTGCTGGATTTCGTTCAGCAGCGGCTCGATGAACTGCACCAGGTGGTACACCTGCTTGAGTTTGCGGCGGCTGTCCTGATTGAGCTTGCCGTCGCGCGTGAGGATGTGCAGTTCCTGCAGCAGCGCGACCGACTGGCCGGGGCGGATTTCAGGGGCGAGCTCCTGGGATGCGGCAGCCTTGCCGCCGGCGTCAGCGCGCTTCATCGATCCACGCTGCCTGGATCGCTTCCAGGACCTTTTCGCCGCCGCGCGTGCGGTCGTCGTCGAAGCCGTCAAGCGCGACGACCCAGTTGTGCAGGTCGACGAAGCGCACCGCGGCCGGGTCCGCGTCAGGATATTGTTCGTACAGGGCTTCGGCAATCGCCGTGATGTCGCTCCACTTCATGACTACTTCCCGTTCAATGGTTTTTTTCGGCGGCGTGGTTGATCGTGTATTTCGGGATCTCGACCACCAGGTCGGTGTCGTCGACGATCGCCTGGCACGACAGGCGCGACACCGCTTCCAGGCCCCACGCCTTGTCGAGCATGTCTTCTTCTTTTTCTTCCGGCTCGTCGAGGCTGTCGTAGCCTTCGCGCACCAGCACGTGGCAGGTGGTGCAGGCGCACACGCGGTCGCATGCGTGCTCGATGTCGATGTCGTTTTCGAGCATGACGTCGCAGACGGATTTGCCTTTCGGCGCCTCCAGCACAGCGCCTTCAGGACAGAATACGGGATGGGGCAGGATGACAATTTGCGGCACTGGGATTACCTCTTCAATTTTTGTAAGTTCAGACTTCGTCGAGCGTTTTGCCGGCCAGCGCGCTGCGCACGCTCCGGTCCATGCGGCGCGAGGCGAATTCCTCGGTGCCTTGCGCCAGCGCTTCGACGGCGGCGTGCAGCGTCGCCTGCGCGGCCGGCACGTCGGCCGGTTCGCCGGCAGTGGCGGCAACCGCGTCGCGCACCTTGGCCATCAGCGCATCGATGGCGCTGCGCTCGTCCGGCGACAGCAAGGCGGCGTCGCCGTCCAGCGCGGACTGGGTGGCCAGCAGGATGCGCTCGGCCTCGACCTGCTCTTCGCGCAGCGCGCGCAGCACCATGTCGACCTGGGCCGAGGTGTAGGAGTCCTGCAGCATGCGCGCGACGTCGTCGTCGGCCAGGCCATACGACGGTTTGACGGTGATGTGCGCTTCGACGCCGGAGCGCGTTTCGCGCGCCGACACCGACAGCAGGCCGTCGGCGTCGACCTGGTAGGTGATGCGGATGCGGGCGGCGCCGGCCACCATCGGCGGAATGCCGCGCAGCTCGAAGCGCGCCAGCGAACGGCAATCGGACACCAGCTCGCGCTCGCCCTGCAGCACGTGCACCGCCAGCGCCGTCTGGCCGTCCTTGAAGGTGGTGAACTCCTGGGCGCGGGCGCACGGGATGGTCGAATTGCGCGGGATGATTTTCTCGACCAGCCCGCCCATCGTCTCGATGCCGAGCGACAGTGGAATGACGTCGAGCAGCAGCCAGTCGTCGCCGGCAGCGCGGTTACCAGCCAGCAGGTTGGCCTGGATGGCGGCGCCGAGCGCGACCACTTTGTCCGGGTCGATGTTCGCGTGCGGGATCGTCTTGAAAAACTCGGTGACGGCGCGCCGCACGTGCGGCATGCGGGTGGCGCCGCCGACCATCACGACGCCGTCGACGTCGTCGACCGACACCGACGCGTCGCGCATGGCTTTTTTAATCGCCGTCATGGTCTTGGCGACCAGGTGCTTCGTCATCTCGCAGAATTCTTCGGCGGTGACGCGCAGGTGCACGATCTCGCCGGAGTTGAGGATGGCGTCGATGGTGGTGGCGGCGTTGTTGGACAGCTGCTCCTTGGCCTGGCGCGCCTTGACCATCAAGGTGGCGGTGTCTTCGTCCGACAGCGGCGCCAGCTTGGCGTGCTCCGAGATGAAGCAGAACAGGCGGTGGTCGAAGTCGTCGCCGCCCAGCGCGGAGTCGCCGCCGGTGGAGAGCACTTCGAACACGCCCTTGGACAGCTTGAGGATCGAGATGTCGAAGGTGCCGCCGCCGAGGTCATAGACGGCGTAGACGCCTTCGGAGCCATGATCGAGGCCGTAGGCGATCGCCGCGGCGGTCGGTTCGGACAGCAGGCGCAGCACGTTCAGGCCGGCCAGCTGGGCGGCGTCCTTGGTGGCCTGGCGCTGCGCGTCGTCGAAGTAGGCCGGCACGGTGATGACGGCGCCGACCAGGTCGTCGCCGAGCGAATCTTCGGCGCGCTGGCGCAAGGTGGCAAGGATCTGCGCCGAGATCTCGACCGGGCTCTTGACGCCGGCGACGGTGCGGATCTGCACCATGCCGGGCGAATCCTGGAAATCGTACGGCAGGTTTTCGGCGTGGGCGATGTCGGCCAGGCCGCGGCCCATGAAGCGCTTGACCGAGACCACGGTGTTTTTCGGGTCGGTTGTCTGGTGCGCCTGCGCCTTGTAGCCGATGTGGGCGTGGCCGTTGGGCAGGTAGCGCACGATCGACGGCAGCAGCAGGCGGCCATCGTCGTCGCTGAGCACTTCGGGAATGCCGCTGCGCACGGTGGCGACCAGCGAGTTGGTGGTGCCAAGGTCGATGCCCACTGCCAGCCGGTGCTGGTGCGGAGCGGTCGACATGCCGGGTTCGGAGATTTGGAGTAAGGCCATGGTTGTTTGATCTGTCTTCTTTTTATTTGATGGTGCGGCGGCCAGGTCTGGGGGCAGACCCCGGTTTGGTCCCCTAGGACTCAGCGGCCTCAAATGCGTGGTGAACTTCCTCGCCGAATTTATCAAGGAACATCAGGGCGCGCACGCCCTCCGCGGCCTGCTTGAAATCACCCGCATCGAGCTTGCCGCCCACCTGTTCGAGCCGCGCCTTGCGCTCGCCCTTGACCTGCTCGTCGAGCGCTTCGAGCGCCGCGACATCCTTGTCCGCCCTCGCCTCGCCGAGCGCTTCGCGCCATTCCATCTGCTGCATCAGGAAGTCCATCGGCATCGCCGTGTTCGATTCGGTCTGCAGGTCGACACCATTGAGTTCGCACAGATAGCGCGCGCGCTTCTGCGGATGCTTCAGCGTCTGGTAGGCCTCGTTGGCGCGCGTCGCCCACTGCATCGCGACGCGCTTTTCGGCGTCGGTGGCATTGACGAAACGGTCGGGGTGCACCTGCCCCTGCACGTCGCGATAGGCCGCGTCGAGCGCGGCCAGGTCGATCGTGTAGCGCTCCGGCAGTTGAAACAGGTCGAAGTGATTCTGCATGATGCTAGATGCGGAAGCTTTCTCCACAACCGCACTCATCCTTGACGTGCGGGTTGTTAAACCTGAAGCCCTCGTTGAGGCCTTCGCGCGTGAAGTCGAGCTCGGTACCGTCGATGTACGGCAGGCTTTTCGGGTCGACGAATACCTTCACGCCGTGCGACTCGAAGATCTGGTCTTCGGCGACGGCTTCGTCGACGTACTCGAGCTTGTAGGCAAGCCCGGAGCAGCCCGTCGTGCGCACCCCAAAACGCAAGCCGACACCCTTGCCGCGACGTTCAATGTAGCGGTTGATGTGCTTGGCTGCTTTTTCGGTCAGTGTGATTGCCATGTGGTTCTCCGCAAACTTTTTAAGCGGCCGCCGGATGCTTGGTCTTGTAGTCCAGCACGGCTGCCTTGATGGCGTCTTCCGCCAGGATCGAGCAGTGAATCTTGACCGGCGGCAGCGCCAGCTCTTCCGCGATCTGGGTGTTCTTGATCGCCAGCGCCTGGTCGAGCGTCTTGCCCTTGACCCATTCGGTCACCAGCGAGCTTGACGCGATGGCCGAACCGCAGCCGTAGGTCTTGAACTTTGCGTCTTCGATCAGGCCATCGGCGCCGACCTTGATCTGCAGTTTCATGACGTCGCCGCAGGCCGGCGCGCCGACCATGCCGGTGCCGATCGTCTCGTCGCCCTTGTCGAAGGCGCCGACGTTACGCGGGTTTTCGTAATGGTCCAACACTTTGTCCGAATATGCCATGGTGATACTCCTTAGATACGATTAGTGGGCTGCCCATTGGATCGACGCGATGTCGATGCCGTCCTTGAACATATCCCACAGGGGCGACAGTTCGCGTAATTTGTGCACTTTCGATTTCAGCAGGTCGACCGCGAAATCGATGTCCGCTTCGGTCGTGAAACGGCCGATGGTAAAGCGGATCGAGCTGTGCGCCAGTTCGTCGCTGCGGCCCAGCGCGCGCAGCACGTAGGACGGTTCCAGGCTGGCCGAGGTGCAGGCCGAACCGGACGACACCGCCAGGCCCTTGATCGCCATGATCAACGATTCGCCTTCGACGTAGTTGAAGCTGACGTTCAGGTTGTGCGGCACGCGGTGCTCCATGTCGCCGTTGATGTAGACCTCTTCGATCTCCTGCAGGCCGGCGGCCAGGCGGTCGCGCAGCGCCTTGACGCGGACGATTTCGCTGTCCATCTCTTCGCGCGCGATGCGGAACGCTTCGCCCATGCCGACGATCTGGTGGGTCGGCAAGGTGCCGGAGCGCAGGCCGCGCTCGTGGCCGCCGCCGTGCATCTGCGCTTCGAGGCGCACGCGCGGCTTGCGGCGCACGTACAGCGCGCCGATGCCTTTCGGGCCGTACGTCTTGTGCGCGGTGAAGGTCATCAAGTCGACCTTGCTGTTGGCCAGGTCGATGACGACCTTGCCGGTTGCCTGCGCGGCGTCGCAATGGAAGATGATGCCCTTCGAGCGGCACAGCGCGGCGAGTTCTTCGACCGGCTGGATGACGCCGATCTCGTTGTTGACGAGCATGACCGACACCAGGATCGTGTCAGGCTGGATCGCGTCGTTGAGCTGCTCGACCGTGATCAGGCCATTGTCTTGCGGTTCGAGGTAGGTGGCGGTGAAGCCGACGCGCTCGAGTTCGCGGACCGTGTCGAGCACGGCCTTGTGCTCGGTCTTGACCGTGATGATGTGCTTGCCCTTGGTCTTGTAGAACTGGGCGGCGCCCTTCAGCGCGAGGTTGTTGCTTTCGGTCGCGCCCGAGGTCCAGATGATTTCACGCGGGTCGGCGCCGACCAGCTTGGCCACTTCGGCGCGCGCTTCCTCGACGGCCGCTTCGGCCGTCCAGCCGTACATGTGGCTGCGCGAGGCGGGATTGCCGAACTGCTCGCGCAGGTACGGAATCATCTTGTCGGCGACGCGCGGGTCGATCGGCGTGGTCGCCGAATAATCCATGTAGATCGGAAAATGCGGGGCGGTCACGAATGTGTGCTCGAGGTTCTTGTCCAAAGGCGCGTTCATCAAATCACTCCAATATGCTTTAATTTTGTCCGACGGCGGCGTGGTTGCGGTGCATCACGACGACGGCTTGTTCCGAATTCTTTTGCTTCTGCTGATCGACCAGGTCTTGCAGGGAGACCGAATCGAGGTAATCGACCATCTTCTCGTTGAGCGTTGCCCACAGCTCGTGCGTCATGCAGCGCGTGCCGGTGGCGGCGTCGGCGCCGCGGCAGTTTTCCTTGCTGCCGCACTGGGTGGCGTCGATCGGCTCGTCGACGGCGATGATGATGTCGGCCACCGTCACCTTGTCGGCCTTGCGCGCCAGGCTGTAGCCGCCGCCCGGGCCGCGGATCGATTCGACGATCTCGTGGCGACGCAGTTTGCCAAACAGCTGCTCGAGGTAAGACAGCGAGATGGCCTGGCGCTGGCTGATGCCCGACAGCGTGACAGGACCGTTGCCCTGGCGCAGGGCAAGATCGATCATCGCAGTAACAGCAAAACGGCCTTTAGTGGTCAGACGCATCACAACCCCGGTCAATGTTAGAATATTGCACCCACCCAACTGACCATGTCGTGCGTCGAAGGAATTCGATGCCCTGATTAGTTGAATGATTTAGTCAAGTATAGCAAATTCCCACCCGCTTGTCTTGGAGCGCCCCATTCCGCCAACGAGTGCCGGCGGGACTCAGCGCGCGCGCAACAGCCGCATCGGTCCGAACAATTGCTGCATGCCAGCGTGCGTGATGAATGACAGGTTGTAGGGATGCTCGGAGCAGAGCTGTTCGAGGCCGCCGCACTCGGGCAGCGTCTTGAGCTGCTCGGCGATTTTGCCCCACAGCACCAGCTTGGCGCCGGTGCCGGCCAACGACGCCAGCACCACTTGCAGGAACGGCAGCCAGGCGCGCGCCTCGGTGACTGGCGCCACATGGGGGCGGAACACCAGCGCGGCGTTGAGCAGCAGGAAGCCGTGGCGCGTCAGGTTCTGCTGCAACTGCGCCAGCGTCTGGATCGAGCCGTTGCCGCGGGCATTGGCCGCCACCGGCGCGATCGCCGCGCCGCCGGTGTCGCCGGCGCTGAGCTGGCCGTCGGCCACCAGCAGCATCTTCATGAAGTTGCGCAGCGACGTGGCGCGGTTGACCGGCTTCGACAAGCCCGCTTCGCTCCACAGGTCGCCGACGGCGCCGTCCATGAAGCACACGCCGGTGGCGCTCTCGGCGCGCGGATACGGCCCCTCCCCCACCAGTACGTAGCGCACCGCCGGCAGCGGCAGGGCGAAGGCGGCGAACAGGCGCTGCCCGGTGGGCAGGTAATCGTCGGCGGCGAGGTCCGCCAAGTAGCCGGGAATGGCGGCGGCGACCGCGGCCAGGCCGCCCTGCAGGATCGGGCGCCAGCTGGCGTCGGCCAGGTCGAGCGCGTCGAGGATGGCGGCGGGAATGGTGTTGGCAGGCATGTGGGAGCGGCGCGGAAAGGGGCGATTGTAGCGCAGGCTTCGCTGCCGGATGCGCGCGAATGATGCAGTTTCAACCATGCGGCTGATTTCTTGAAATAAGTGCATCATTCGGGCTCCCCCAGTTGGGGTTCAACCAATTATTCCGTAGGGAGGTTCACATGCAAACGATTCAAGACGTAATGACCCGCAATGTAAAAAGCATCTCGCCAGAAGACACCGTGCGCCGCGCCGCCGAATTGATGAAGGAACTCGATGTGGGCGCCGTTCCGGTTGTCGACGGCGCCAAGCTCGTTGGCATGCTGACCGACCGCGACATTACGATCCGCTCCACCGCTGCCGGGCAAGATCCGAGCAAGACCCGCGCCGGCGACGTGATGAGCACCGACGTGCGCACGTGCTTCGCCACCCAGACGGTGGAAGAAGTGCTGGCCGAAATGGGCGACGTGCAGATCCGCCGCGTCGTCGTTGTCGACCAGGCATCGCACTCGCTGGTCGGCATCGTGTCGCTGGGCGACATGGCCACCAAGAATGCCGCCAGCACCGACCAGGCGCTGGGCGAAATCTCGCAGCCAAGCGACAGCAAGGCTTAATTTGCCACGGGGCCCGCGCTGCTTTGCACTGCGGGCTGGCTCGGTGAAAGTCGGTGCTCACGCGCTCGCGAGGACTGGCTCTACCAGCCGATCTTGCCTTCGGAGTCGAAATCCTCGATGAGCTCGGGGCGGCTTATTCGATATTTGCCTTCGGGCGGGATCGACGAGTCGCCCAATGCATCGAGCGCCAACGCTTCCAACGCGCCGCTGAAACCGACGACGGCAGCGGTATTGGCCTTGTCGACATCGAACTTGAGCAGCCAGCAACTGCCGCGCGCGACCGCGCCCGAGGCAGCCCCGTCGACAAGAATCGCCCCTTCCCGGTTGGCAAAGCAGGCGCGCAATGCGTTTGGCCGATGCTCGCGGATCTGCCGCAGCGCCAGTTCACCGACGCCAATTCTTCGCCGCACCAGCTCGTATTCGCCGATGGCGCGCGCAAAGTCGCGGTATGGCAGCACGTTGCCTTGGGCGCGCACGGTCCAGACAGCCGACAAGGTTTTCTTCTTGGTCTGCGTGTTGAACATCAAGGTGCCATCCTCGTCCGCGGCAACCGGCACTTCGGGCAGCAGGAAATAGCCGCCCCGCGTTACCGGGACCACCTGCTCGAACGTCTTGCCGACAATTGCCACCGCCCAGCTCGCCGGCAAGAAGTCATCCTGCTCGGATTGCGACAGGCTGGTATACAGCACGCGCATGCGGATGTCGCTGACGCGCGGCTCGGGCGGCAGCAAGGACAGCAGACGCTGCTGGATCTTGTAGGCCGACAGGTAAGGCATGTCGCCGGCATTTTTCTTCGAGCGGATTTCCACCGCGGGCACCGCCGTATCGACAGCGTCCTGAGCGAGCGCCGGCGCGCAGCAGAAGGCCGCCAGTGCCAGTGCCAGCAGAGGCGCGTCCGGCATCAATTTGGCCTCGGCACCCAGTTGTCCATGCTGCTGAGGATATTGACCTTGGCGTCGACGAACGGCACCAGCACCTTGAGGCGGAACTCGGAGCGTTCGGGCAGGCTGCCGGCCAGCTTGTGCGGCATGTAGCTAGTCGCCATGAACATGTCGAACATCAACGTGCCGCGCAGCTTCGACTCGACGTGATGGGCCACGCCGGTGACCGGATCGACCCAGAGGCGTACCGAAACATTCACCGGCCCCTTCGACTCGGCGACGTCGAACATGGTCCAGCTCTTGCCATGCAACAGCTGGCCGTCGGTGCGCTTGACCGGCGCGTTCATCCGCATCAGTTCATCGGTCATGTTGTTGGCGTCGTTCATCTCCGTTTGCCCTTTGGACGACTTGCCGGGTTCAGGCTTGGGCTCGATCTGGACCGTGTCGTAGATCGGCTTGCCGTTGTCCCAGCCCTTCAGGCGCGCCCTGACTTTGACGCGCTCGTTCTTGTCGTCGCCACTGGCGTCGATGCGCATGGTTTTCTCTTCCGGCGCCCACTTCTTGACCAGCGCGGAGTGCGCCAGCGTTTTGGTCCAGAGTGGATCGACGGTCTGCGCCTGCAACGGAAGTGCGAGCGACAGTGCGGCGATGGCAAAGGCGGCAAGCTTGAAAAGTTTCATCAAATGCACCGAAGAGAAAAAACAATTGTATGAGGAGTTTCGGTGCACGTGGGGAATATTTGGTATGTATAGGGGGTGCTTTACTCCGCGTCGGGCTGTTGCGAAGGGTGGGCGGCAATGAAAGCCGGCAACTGGGCGCAGGCATCGTTGATGCGGGCGATGTTGGGGTACGGCGCCAGGTCGATGTTGAAGCGCTGGGCGTTGTACACCTGCGGCACCAGGAAGCAGTCGGCGAAGCCTGGCGCGTCGCCCTGGCAGAAGCGGCCGGGCGCCGAATCGGCCGCCAGCTGCGCTTCCAGCGCGGCGAAGCCCTCGCCTATCCAGTGGCGGTACCACTCGTTCTTGGCGTCGTCGCTGATGCCGAGCGTTCTGACGAGGTAGCGCAGGATGCGCAGGTTGTTGACCGGGTGGATGTCGCAGGCGACGATCTGCGCCAGCGCGCGCACGCGGGCGCGCTGGCGCGGCGCAGCCGGCAGCAGCGGCACAGCGGGATGGGTCTCTTCGAGGTATTCGAGGATCGCCATCGACTGCGTCAAGGTGGCGCCGTCATCGTCGAAGGTCGGCACCAGCGCGCTCGGATTCATGGCGCGGTAGTCGTCCTGCAGATGCTCGCCGCCATGCTTGACCAGGTGCACCGGCACTGCCTCGTACGGCAGCCCTTTCAGGTTCAGCGCGATGCGTACGCGGTACGCCGCGGAACTGCGGAAGTAGGTGTAGAGCTTCATTTGGTCAGCGCGTGGTAGTGCGCCACTTGCTGGTCGATGGCGCCGAAGATGCTGGCGCCGTCGGCGTCGAGCATTTCGATGCGGACGTTGTCGCCAAACTTGAGATAGGACGTGGTGGGCATGCCCTTTTCGATCGTTTCGTACATGCGCAATTCGGCCAGGCAGCAATAGCCGACGCCGCCATGCTCGATGCTCGAGCCATGCAAGCCGCCCTGCTTGTTCGATACGGTGCCCGAGCCGATGATGGTGCCTGCGGCCAGCTCGCGTGTTTTGGCGGCGTGCGCCACCAGCTGGGCGAAATTGAAGGTCATGTCCTGGCCGGCGTTGGGTTTGCCGAACGGCAGTTCGTTGAGCGTGACCGTCAGCGGCAGGCACAGTTTGCTGTCCTGCCACGCTGCTTGCAATTCGTCGGGCGTGACCGCCACTGGCGAAAACGCGCTGGCGGCCTTGGACTGGAAGAAGCCGAAGCCCTTGGCCAGTTCATTGGGAATCAGGTTGCGCAGCGAGACGTCGTTGACCAGCATGACGAGCCTGATCGCCGCGGCGCTGTCTTCGACGCTGGCGCCCATGGCGACGTCGCCGGTGATGACTGCCACTTCCGCTTCGAGGTCGATGCCCCACTCCTCGGACAGCGCGAAGATCGGATCCCACGGGCCGACGAAGGAGTCGGAGCCGCCCTGGTACATCAGCGGATCGGTGTAGAACGAGGCCGGCACATCGGCGTTGCGCGCCTTGCGCACCAGCTCGACGTGGTTGATGTAGGCCGAGCCGTCGGCCCACTGGTAGGCGCGCGGCAGCGGGGAATGGCACAGCGACTCGACGAACGGTTCGGCCGCCAGGGCAGTGCCGTCGTTGAGGTCGCGGTAGATGTTGCGCAGGCGCGGCGCGACGGTGTCCCAGTTATCGAGTGCGAACTGCAAGGTGGCGGCAATCTTCGGCACGCGCTGGCACGTGACGAGGTCGCGGCTGACGACGATCAGCACGCCGTCGCGGCCCGCGCTCTTCAGGGTGGCGAGCTTCATGCGTGCTCCTGCGATTGGGCGCGGTAGGCGGCGTGCTGGATTTTTTTGATTGGCATTGCGTGCTCCTCCATAGATGTCATCATTAGAGTGCAAAACTGGCAATCATACAAATGTTTTTCCGCGCCGCGGGGCGATTCATATTATGCGGCGTCGCGCTGCGAAGGCATCGCAGCGCGGCTATAATTATTCTCCGCAATTGTGGGAACCCGCACATGTCACCCAACACCATCGCGATCAACCAGCGCATGGACAAATTCGACGGCCACCATCGCGTGTGGCTGTTCGGCTACGGCTCGCTCATTTTCAAGGCCGACTTCCCTTTCATCGAGCGGCGTCTTGCCAGCATCGAAGGCTGGGCGCGGCGATTCTGGCAGGGATCGCACGACCATCGCGGCACGGAAACGGCGCCGGGCCGCGTACTGACGCTGACGCCCGATGCCGGCGCCATCTGCGCCGGCATGGCCTACCTGATCACGCCGGAAGTATTCGCCCACCTGGACCACCGCGAAAAGAATGGTTACCTGCGACTGGCCGTCAACATCAACTTCGACGACGGCGGCAGCGAAGAGGGCCTGGTCTACATCGCCACCGAAGACAACGCCGCCTACCTGGGCGAAGCGCCGGAACGCGACATCGCGCGCCAGATCGCCGCTTCCGCCGGACCGAGCGGCCCTAACCGGGACTACCTGACCGATCTTGCCGACGCGCTGCGTTCTCTCGGCAAGGACGATGCACACGTGTTTGCCATTGAACGCCACCTGGCGGAATTCTAGCCAGACACGTTTAAAACAGGTCCAGCTGGCCGGTCGCGTTGCCGCTTTGTCTGCATGGCGCCGGGGGCACCACCAGCGGCTTGCGAAAGCGCGAGAAATCGAGTTTGGCGAAGCGGCTGCCGTTGCTCCCCATGCCGAGCCGCTCGACGGTCTTGCTGAAGCGCTGGCGGATCAGGTCGGCCCACACGCCCTCGCCGTGCATGCGCATGGAAAAGTCGCTGTCGTAGTCTTTGCCGCCGTGCATTTCGCGCACCCGGTTCATCACGCGCTGGGCACGGTCGGGAAAGTGTGCCTGCAGCCATTCCTGGAACAGCGGGTTGACTTCCCACGGCAGCCGCAGCACGACATAGTGGGCGCCGATGGCGCCGGCGTCGTGCGCCGCTTCGAGCACTTTTTCGATTTCGGGCTCGGTGACGAAGGGGATGATCGGCGCGACGCTGACGCTGACGGGAATGCCGGCGTCGGCCAGGCGGCGGATGGTGCGCAGGCGCCGCGCCGGCGCCGCGGCGCGCGGTTCGAGCGTGCGCGAGATGTCCGGATCGAGCGTGGTAATGGTGATCGAGGCGCACGCCTGGCGCCGCGCCGCCATGGCGCCGATGATGTCGATGTCGCGCTCGATCAGCGACGACTTGGTGATGAGGCCGACCGGGTGCTCGCATTGGTTAAGTACCTCGAGCACGCGGCGGGTGATGCCGAACTGGCGCTCGCACGGCTGGTACGCGTCGGTGTTGACGCCGAGGGCGATCGATTCGGGCACGTAGGCGGGCTTGGCCAGTTCGCGCCGCAACAGCTCGGGCGCGTTGACCTTGGCGAACAGGCGGCTTTCGAAATCGAGCCCCGGCGACAGGCCAAGGTAACTATGCGTTGGCCGGGCAAAGCAGTAGATGCAGCCGTGCTCGCAACCGCGGTAAGGATTGAGCGAGACGTTAAACGGGATGTCCGGAGAAGCATTGCGGCTGAGGATGGTCTTGGCGTACTCGTCGGTGACGTGGGTCTTGAAGGCGGCCGCGCCGCCCTCTTCGTCGTCATGCACCCACCCGTCGTCGAAGCCTTCGCGGCCGTTGACCTCGTAGCGGCCCTGCACGTTGGAAACCGCCCCGCGTCCCTTCCGAGGCGCAAGCGGCTTGGGCGGCAGCATGACCTGCCCTTCAAACTCGTTATCGCTGTCGGTCACGGCGGGGCCCCAGATACTGTATAAGCATACAGTATATTACCATGGCGCCGTGGCCTGTTCAAGCGGAGCGCGGGCGTGCGGCGCCGCCGTTGCGCCGACGCCTCAGTAATTACCGCACTAGTTGCAGTTGCCGCTGGAGGCGCAGATCGCTTTCCACAGCTGGATCCAGCGGTTGTCCGGCACCGACGAGCCCTGGGCCTTTTCGAGCTGGTCGTTATAGATGTACGAGGTGACGCCGACCAGCACATTCGGCACGGCGTCGATGCCGCTGGCGCCGCCCAGCGAAACCTGTTCAAGATTCTGTATCCACGGGCCGCCGCTGGAACCTTCGCGCGCGTCCGAGCCGTATTCGACGGTGTTCGCGTCGGTGGCGCGCAAGCTGGCGCTCATGACGTTCTGCATTTTTTCGCAGTCGTCGAGATTGCATGGATAGCCGATCTTGGAGGTGTGGTTGGGGTACAGGCTGCCGGTCTGCCAGCCGAACCAGCCGGCAACGTCGCCGAGCCGGGACAGTGGCGCATCAGGCTCGAGGCGCTGGTCGCGAAAACTGATCATCGCGTAATCGGCGGGGTTGGGCACCATGCCGCCGCCATTGGCCCACGCGGGAGCGACGATCACGTTGCTCCAGGTCCAGGCGCCAAATGGCGCAACGCCGTCGCGATAGGCCGGCACGAACAGGAAGTTTTCGTAAAAGCCGTTCGGCGAGCCGCTATGCACGCAGTGGCCGGCGGTGACGACCACGCGGCGCTGGAGCACCGCGGCCGAGCAGGTGAAGGGAGCGCCGTTGGCGGTGAAGAACAACTTGCCGACCGCACGGTAGGGAAAGACGCGATCGGCCGAATATTCGGCCGCTTCGCCATTGAACATGGGAAAAACCCGGGTGCTGGTGAAGCAGGCGCCAAGATTGCCCGCGGCGCTAGGGCGCACCGGCGCATCGGCCGGCGCGACGGCGGACCTTTTATCTGGCGTGAACAGGCGCCGCTCGCGGGGAGCGACCTGCACGGTGGGCGGGCTGCCCTCGTTGCGGACCGGCGCGGCCGCGCCGAGCGCCGATGGCGGGGCGGCCGACACCATGCCCTGCCGCGCCTGTGGCACAGGCAAGGGCCTGGCGGACTTCAAGCGTTCAGGCGTCCAGAATTGGCCGGCTGCATTTGCCGGGCCGATATTGGCCTTTGCGAGCGGACCGGTTGGATTCGGGGTTGCGGTTTGGGAGTGGGCCGCGCTGGCCATCAGGAGCGCCGCGGCTGTGGCCGATATGTTGTTGAATACTTTGTTCATGGAATCCTCGCCAGCGCGGACGGTGCGCCGTCTTCATTCGACTGGCGCACGGCGGGAAAATTCCTGTGCTGGCGCTGCACGGCCGGCGTAACCGGCCTGCTGGGCAACGAAGCCGTCTAACGCGGCCAGCAGCGGCGCGAAGCTGGCCTCGCCGCCGTCGAGCCGCATCAGCGCGTAGGCGGCCGCTTCGAGCGTCGACAGCTGGTCGGGCGCGTGGGCCTTGCGGATGCGGTAGTGGGAGGCCGGCATGCGCTGCAGCGCCAGCCGCGGCAAGCCCTGCAGCAGCGGATTGAGATACAGCATCTTGCGGCTCTTGCGCCAGGTGCCGTCTAGCACGACGAGGCGCAGCGCGGCGGGGTTGGCGAGGCTGGCAGTATCCGCCGCCGCGGCACTATCGTCCGGGTACAGTAGCAGCGGCGTACGGCCGCCGGCGTGCAGCAGGGCCGACAGTTGGGCAGGATCGAACAACTCTCCGGTGAGAAGTACGCTGCCGGGCACGCTCAGGTGCAGCAGGCGGGCGCTGCCCTTGGCGTTGGCGACTTCGAGCGGATGCTGCAAGATCAGCAGCTCGACACTGGTCGAGACCGGCGCGATCCATCGGCAGATACACGTGGAAACGGGGCGCAGGCAGGTGGCGCAGATCGGGCGGCGGGGGTGGGACGAGTTGCTCATGGCCGCCAGCATAAGCGTCGGCGGCGCCCGCTGGCAAGCAGGGACGCAGCAATAAAAAAAGCTGGGGTGTTTTGGGATCGAAATGTCCGAATGTCAGACCTGACACCAGCGTTTTGGGATTAGAACTCTTCCCACTCGTCTTTGGTGGCGGCGAGCGCGACGGCGGGCTTGCGCACGGCCGGCGCCGGCGCGGCGCCGCGGGCGGCCTGGCGCAGTGCCGGCGCCGGACGCGCAGCGACCGATGGGCGCGGCGCGGCGGCGCGCGGCGCCGCCAGCTGATTCAGCTTGAACACGCCGACCACTTCGGACAGGCGCGCGGCCTGGTCCTGCATCGACGCGGCAGCAGCAGCAGCCTGCTCGACCAGCGCGGCGTTCTGCTGGGTGACCGAATCCATTTGCGTGATGGCCATGTTGACTTGCTCGATGCCGTCGCGCTGCTCGTCGCTGGCGGTGGTGATGTCGTTCATGATGCTGGTCACGCGGGCAATGCTGGCAACCACCTCGGCCATCGTCTTGCCGGCCTCGTCGACCAGGCGCGAGCCGGTGTCGACCTTGGTTACCGAGTCGCCGATCAAGGCCTTGATTTCCTTGGCGGCGGCCGCCGAACGCTGCGCCAGGTTGCGCACTTCGGAGGCGACCACGGCGAAGCCGCGGCCCTGCTCGCCGGCACGCGCGGCTTCGACTGCGGCGTTGAGGGCGAGAATGTTGGTCTGGAAGGCGATGCCGTCGATCACGCTGATGATGTCGACGATCTTGCGCGACGAGTCGTTGATCGAGCCCATCGTCGCGACCACTTGCGACACCACGGCGCCGCCCTGGGAAGCCACCTGCGAGGCGGTGATCGCCAGCTGGTTGGCCTGGCGGGCGTTTTCGGCGTTGAACTTGACCGTCGAGGTCAGCTCTTCCATCGACGATGCGGTTTCTTCCAGCGAACTGGCTTGCTCTTCGGTACGCGAGGACAGGTCGAGGTTGCCGCTGGCGATCTCGGCCGACGCGGTGCCGATGGTGTCGGTGCCGCTGCGCACCTGGCCGACGATGCCGACAAGGCTGTCGTTCATTGCCTTGAGGGCAGCCATCAGCTGGCCGGTCTCGTCAGTGCTGTCGACGACGATGTTGCTCGTCAGGTCGCCCGCAGACACCGTTTCGGCAACCCGCACCGCTTCGCGGATCGGGCCGGTGATCGAGCGGGTGATCAGGTAAGCAAAAATGGCGCCGATCAGGATCGCCGCCGCGCCGAGCGCGATCGTCATGTTGCGGCCGTTGGCGTACTGCGCGGCAATCTCGTCGCCGGTCTCGTCGAGCAAGGCGCGCTGCGACAGCGACAATTTCTCGAGCGCGTCGAGGTAGGCGGTGCGGGTGGCAACCATCTCCTTGTTGTAGATCGCCTTGGCGCCTTCGAGGTCGCCGGCGGCCTTGCCCTTGAAGACGCTGGCGCGCGCCGCCGTGTACGCGGCGCGGGTGGTCAACACGTTGGCCAACAGTCCTTTGGCCACTGGCTCCTGCAGCAACTTGACCAGGGTGTCCTGCACCACCGTCGCGCGCGCCGACGAGGCTTTCATCATGTCTTCGACCGCTTTCTGATCGGCCGTATCGGTGGCCAGCCAGGCGGCGGTGGTGCGCGCCGCATTGACGTGGATGACCTGCGCCCACTCGCCGATGAGGCGCTCGTTGCGGACCTTTTGCTCGATCAGGTGCTCGGTGACGGCGCTGGCCGACTGCATGCGCCACAGCGCGGTGGCGCTGATGGCGACAAGCAGGAAAAGGACGATGGCGAAACCAAGCGCGAGACGGATACCAATGTTCAGATTTTTCATGGTGGAGCGCTATGCACGAGACGGGATTTGATGCTAACAGGAAATTCACCAATTCCCAAAAAGGTGCAAATGCACAAAGGTTTTTTTGCAACATAAAAACTATTATTTTGTTATGGAAATTTAAACGGTTGTTGTGTGAAGTGTATTGACGCTAGTGTCAACGGGTCGATTGATTGTCGCGTCCGCTTGATATGAATTGATGTTCTGCTACTACCGAAAAAATAAACGGGCGAACTTAGCAGTTGGGTATTGCTCTGAAAATTTAAGGTGCCTAGAATCAAATATTCCAATCGGAAATTTCATCTAGCCCAACTGCCCTTCTCCGCCATGGCTCGCGTCCTCCCGTCCGTCCGCAACATCACGTTGGCGATCATTGTCGGCCTGGCATCGCTGCCTTCCTTTTCCGTTGAGCAAGAACTGAAACTTGACTACCGGCTCAACGAACACATCGTGCTGATCCCGGCCGGCAGCGGCCGCTCGATGATGGAAACGACGGTATTCCAGCCGAACGGTCCGGGCCCGTATCCGCTGCTGATCATCAACCACGGCAAGGAAGCCGGCGCGCCCAGCGCGCAGCAGCGCGACCGCTTCATCTTCATGGCCACCGCGTTCGTCAAGCGCGGCTATGCGGTGATCGTGCCGATGCGCCAGGGCTTTGCCAATTCGACCGGACGCTACAAGGATTTCGGCTGCAACATGACGGCCAACGGCTATTCGCAGGCCAACGACGTGCGCGCCGCGGTCAATTATGCGCGCCAGCAGGACTGGATCGACAGCGACCGCATCGTGGTGGCCGGGCAATCCTACGGCGGCATGGCGACGATGGCGCTCGGCACCGAGGATTTGCCGGGGGTGCGCGGGCTGATCAACTTCGCCGGCGGCCTGCGCGACGACGCCAACAGCTGCGACTGGCGCGGCGAACTGGTCAAAGCGTTCGGCAACTATGGCGCGGCCAACAAGATTGCCAGCCTGTGGATGTACGGCTCCAACGATTCTTTGTTCGGCCCGGAACTGGTGCGCCGCATGCACGGCGCCTTCGTGCGCGCCGGCGGCCAGGCCCGCCTGGTCGAGTTCGGCCCGTTCAAGCGCGATGCCCACGGCATGATCGCCAGCCGCGACGGCGAAAAAATCTGGTGGCAGGAGACCGAGCAATTTCTCAAGCAGGTCGACATGCCGACGGCGGTGCGCTACGCAGTGGTGCCGCAGCCGACGTTGCCAAAAAGCGACTTTGCCAACATCGACGATGTCGACGCGGTGCCCTACATGGGCGAGCACGGCCGCACCGCTTACCGCGAATATCTTTCCAAGATGAGCCCGCGCGCGTTCGCGGTGTCGCCAAACGGCGCCTGGTGCTGGGCCGAGGAAGGCGAAGACCCGGACGCGCGCGCGCTCGCCACGTGCGAAAAGAAAGGCGGCCAGCCGTGCAAGCTGTACTCGGTCGACGAGCACGTCGTCTGGCTCGCCGATCCGTCGCCGTTGCCCGATGGCACCGCGCTCGCCAGCCGGGTGTTGCCACGCGCCGCCGGCGCGGTCGGCGGCACCAGTTCCGTCACCAACTGAACCGTTCAACGAACTGCACCAGCGCAAGCCGGACCTGTCGCGCCGGCCCGACAATGAGCGATTGATCATTGGAGGGGCGCATGTCGCGACTTCGTTTACGCTTGGCAGGCATGCTGCTGGCAATCGCCATCGCGGGGCTCGCCGGCGCCGCGCCGGTGCAAGCCGGCAACAACCATCCGGTGGTGCTGGTGCCGGGATTCCTTGGCTTCGGCCCGGACCAGTTCAACGGCAGTGGCTTCCTGTACTGGGGCGGCTTTGACGACATTGCCGAGCGCATGCGTGCCGGCGGCGCCCACCGGGTGCTGGCGGCGGCGGTCTCGCCGATCGCCGTCAACTGGGACCGGGCCGCCGAGCTGTACTACCAGATCAAGGGCGGCTGCGTCGATTACGGCAACGAGCACAGCACGCGCCACGCGCTAGACGGTGTAGCGAAGCCGGCCGGCAAATGCTGGGCGGCAGATCCGGCCGACAATCCGCACCGTTACCGGCTGGCGTTCTACCCGGCGTGGGACGGCGCGCATCCGATCCACCTGGTCGGCCACAGCCAGGGCGGCACCACGATCCGCGCGCTGATCGAGCTGCTCGAACACGGCTCGCCGAACGGCGACGAAGGCGGCGGCGACCTGTACGAAGGCGGCAAAGTTGGCTGGGTGACCAGCGTCACGACCATCTCGGCGCCGCACAACGGCACCACGCTGCGCGACGCGGTGCAGGATTTTCCGTCGCTGCTGGGGGCGTGGGCAACGATGGTCGACAACTTCGTGCTGCTGGCGGCCGGGCCGCCGAATCCGTGGGTGGCGCCGCCGCCCGGCATCGCCACGTCATCGATGAGCGGCGACTTCGACACCTCGCAGCTGGAAATGGCGCCGGACGGCGCGCGCGCGTTCAACAAATGGGCACGCACGTCGCCGCATGTGTACTATTTTTCGATCGGCACACGCGCCACCGAAGCTGGCAGCGCCTGCTGCAACGACACCGACCGCTTCGTCGCGCCGTTGCAGTGGCCCTCGTACCAGTATGCGCGCAGCGACATGATTTATTTTTGCAGGGCGACGGCTGGCGAGCTGATCGCGCCGATGCGCATCCAGCGCGGCATCGGTTCCTATACGCAATCGGCGCCGGACCGAGTGCTGGTGGACCGCAGCTGGTTCGTCAACGACGGCGTCGTCAACACCAGCAGCATGAAGGGGCCGGCCGGCCATCCGCAGCGCAACTACAACGGCAGCGCGCAGCGCGGCACGTGGAATTACCTGCGCACCTATGAAGGGTACGACCACTTCGACATTCTCGGCTGGCCAGGCGGGCCGGCGCCGGTCTTTCCGGTGTACGACCGCATCGGCGCCATCATCTACGCTCTGTAGCCCAGGCTTGCAGCTGGCCGACGGTGGCGGTGACGCCGCCGCACACGATCACCAGCACGTCGCGGCAGGCGCCAAGCGCGGCGCGGTCGTAGGCGACGGCGAGCGACGCGCCGCACGCTGGTTCGACCACGACGCGGTGGTCGTCGATGAAGCGCATGCAGGCCGCCACGGCGGCGCTGTCGGGCACGACGACGCTGCGTACCGGATGCTGCCGGGTCCACTCGAACGCCTGTTCGGCGACCTTGCGCGCGCCGAGCGACGTGGCCAGGCTGCTGATGCGCGGCAGCTCGATGCGCGCGCCGGCGGCGACCGACTGCGCCAGCGAATCGGCGCCGGCGGTTTCGACGGCGATCACCGGCACGCCGGCCATGCCGTTGCGGCGCAGGCCGGCCACCACGCCGCACAGCAGGCCGCCGCCGCCGACCGACAGCAGCACCGCGTCAGGAACCAGGCCGGCGCGGGCTACCTCGTCGATCATGCTGGCGTGGCCTTGCCACAGCAAGGGATCGTCGAACGGGTGGATAAAGGCGTCGGTGGGCAGCAGCATCGACTGGGCCAGTGCGTTTGCTTCCTGGAACGATGCACCGTGCACGATGACCTCGGCCTGCTCGCGGCGGATCAGTTCCATGGCGCGCGCGCTGGTCGTTTCGGGCACCACCACCACGACCGGGATCGACAGGCGCCGGCCAGCGTAGGCTGCGGCAATGCCGGCGTTGCCGCCGGAAGACGAGACGAAGCGGCGGGCGCCGCGGCGGGCGTATTCCTCGCAGGCGAAGCCGATGCCGCGGATCTTGAAGGAGCCAGGCGGCTGCAAGGCGTCCATCTTGAGCCAGACCGACTGGCCCGGGGTGGACATGGCGCCGGATTCGAGCAGCGGGGTTTCGATGTGCAGGGGCATGGTGTGCAGTGAGTTGTTGTCGGGGGTTTCAGTCATGGGGTCCCCGCGGGCGACGGGTTATTGGTCGGTGGTGTTGCCGCCCTGCCCCATGCCGAACAGATCGTGGGAGTCGAGGATGGCGAAGGCGATCTCGGGATGCTGGTCGAGGCAGCGCCGCACCGCCGCCGGAATCGACTGGCGCGTCTTGCGGCACAGGCCGGGCAACTCGGCGAGCTCAATGTTGAAGCCGCGCACCGTGCGCACTTCGTTGGCGCTGGGGGTGATGCTGATGGCGATGCCGAGCAGTTGATGCATCTTCTGCTCCATCTTCAGCAGGTCGTCGTAGCAGGCGATGGCTTCGATGCGAGCCAGCAATTTTCTCTCTTCGTCGCGCGTCAGCTTCAAGATCCGCAGGTCGGCGCCTGGCTCGGCCAGCAGGCGTTCGCGGTCGCAGACGCACGCCCCAGGCGGGCATTCGGAGCGAATCGGAAAGTCAACTGGTTGCAACATCGTGGCGAGCCATTCGTGGACGGGGAAAAAATTCTACCACCGATGCCGGCAAATGCGTCCGCTTTGCGTCCGGCGGCTCGCCGCACCTCGATTCGGGAGTACAGTGGAACGTGGCTCCGCGCCCACAACGTCCCCAGAAAACACCAACTCGACATGACCTCGCAACTTCGCAACGAACTGCTGTTCGGCACGCGCGCACTGCTTCGGGACAACTCTTTGAGCCAATGGCGGCTGCGCGCCCTGCAGCGCAACGAGTCGCTCGAGCGCGCGCAACTCGAACAGCTGCAGGCGGCGCTGCTGCACCGGACGTTGCGCACCGCCATCGCGCGGCTGCCGAAGTACAAGCACATCGCGTCCGATTTTCCGGTGGCGGCCGCGCCCGAGGTGCTGCGCACGATGTTTCCGATCATCGCCAAGGATACGCTGTTCGCGCACCGCGGCTCGCTGTATCCGAACCGCGGCGAGCGGCAGCCGTGGCAGGCGCCGGGCAAGAGCAGCGGCACCACCGGGGCGCCGGTGACGGTATTTCGCAGCCTGGCGTCGCTGCTGATGGAGCAGGCGTTCGTCAAGCGCCACTGGGCCTGGGCCGGCTACCACGACGGCATGGTGCGCGCCACCTTGCGCGGCGAACTGGTTGCCGGCTTCAACCAGGCCGGGCCGCCGTTCTGGTTCTGGAACCGCTACAACCGCCAGTTGGTCGTGTCGTCGCGCCACCTGGTCGACGCGCATGCCGACGCCATCATCGATCGCCTGGAGCAGCTGGCGCCGGCGATGCTGCAAGCGTACCCGTCGACCGCATTCACGCTGGCCGGCCTGCTGGAACGGCGCAAGCGGCGCCTGCGCATTCCGTTTATTTTCACGTCGTCAGAGCCGCTGTACCCGCACCAGCGCGCGCTGGTCGAGCAGTCGCTGGGCGGCAAGGTGATGGACATGTACGGCATGGCCGAACGGGTGGCGTTCGCCGGCGAGTGCGAACATGGCCAACTGCACATCAATCCGGATTATTCGTACGTCGAAATTGTCGACGAGCACGGCCGTCCGACCGACCACTGCGGCAGCGTAGTCGGCACGACGTTCCACAACCATGCAATGCCGCTGGTGCGCTACCGGCTCGGCGACCGCACCCGCTGGAAGCGCGGACAATGCGCGTGCGGACGGGCTTTTCCGATGATCGAACCTGTCACCGGAAAGTTCGAGGACAGTATTACTGGCGGCAACGGCGAACCGGTCAGTTCATCGGTGCTGACCTTCGCCTTCAAGAACATGAACAGCATCTGCAAGTCGCAGGTCGCCCAGGTCGGCCCCGCGTGCTGGGAAGTGCGGGTGGTGCCGCTGCCGGGATTTACCGCGACCGACCAGCAGAGACTGGTCGACAACATCCATCAGCTGGTCGACCCGCACGTGGCCGTCACGGTCGTGCTGAGGGATGACATCCCCAGCACCGCCGCCGGCAAATTTCGCTGGGTGGTCAACGAATTCGATCCACCCCGCAATGCCGCCTGACCTTATTTGCCCGGCAGCTGGACGCGCACTTCGCCGCCCGGATAGGCCGCGCTGTGGACGTTGACGTAGAGCTTGCCCTGCTGGTAACTGGCGTATTGCGCGGCCGTCAGCTTGGCGCCAGGGGCCGGCGCGAAGGTATTCTCGCCGGTCTTGGCAAACGGCAGGATGACCGGACCGTTGTTGCCCGGCGCCGCTTCATGGATGTGCGCCATGGTCGGCGTCATGCCCATCACCTGCACGGTGCCGGTGACGGTCATGTCGGGGCCGACCGCGATCGTACTCTTGCCGGTGGCGCTAGACGGGTTCGGCGGCACTTCCTGGGCAGGGCTCAAGGTCAGCGCGGGAGCGGCAGTGACGGCGGCAGATGCGGCGGCAACGGTCGGCGTCGGATTGATGGCAGTCGGCGTCGCTTTCGCCGGCGCCGTTTCGCTCTTCGAGGCGCAGCCGGCAAGCAGCAACAGTGCGGCCGCGGTGGCGGCACATACTAAGCGGACGTCTTTTTTTGAAGTCTTCATTTGTCGTTCTCCTGTGGTCATTGCGTTAGATCGGATGCGCACATCGGCGCATCGCGCCGGCTGTTCGATAGCAATATTACATGAGCACGCCATTAGCGGGCGCGCCATTACCGGGTCAGGCTGAGCGCCGGACCGGGCCGGCCGTTGTCAAGATTAGATATCGAACAACGACGGATGACTTCATGCATGTCCTCTGGACTTATCTGCGGCCGCACTGGCGGCGCGCTGCGCTGGCGCTGCAGGAGATTGGCAACATCTACCGGCACGCTGCGCAATGCGACCGTTTCGGCGGCCGGCAGTGCGCGCGCCACACTAGAGCGACGTCAATCGGCAGCGCCCGGCCACCCATATGATCGTGCTCAGGCCCCCGCCGTGCAACCGGGCCGGAGGAACGATGATGGCGTTGCTGCTGGTCGCGTTGCAGGCCGTGTTCGTGCTGCTGGTGCTGGCGCTGACGCTGGCGGCGGGCGCGCTGGCATTGCAGCTGATTGCCGCGCCGCGCACGCGTGCGCAGCACGCGCTGCCGGCGTGCGAGCGGCCGTCGGTCGCGGTGCTGGTGCCGGCGCATGACGAAGCGGCGCGCATCGGCGCCACGCTGGCATCGGTCCGCGCGCAGTTGCAGGGCGGCGACCGCCTGCTGGTGGTGGCCGACAACTGCCGCGACGACACGGCGCTGGCCGCCTGCCTGGCCGGCGCCGAGGTGCTGGTGCACAGCGACGCCTGCCGGCCCGGCAAAGGTCACGCGCTGGCCGCCGGCGTGCACCACCTGGCGCAGACGCCGCCGCAAGTGGTGCTGGCGATCGACGCCGGCTGCCTGCTCGAAGCGGACGCCATCGAATGGCTGGCCAACACGTGCGCGGCGACGCGCCGTCCGGTGCAGGCCGCATGCCTGCCGCGCCCGCGCGACGGCGACGGCGCCGCCCACCAGCTGGCGCAATGGGCGTCGCTCACCGAGCACTGGCTGCGTCCGCTCGGGTGGCGCCGGCTCCGCATGGGCTGTACGCTGGCCGGCAGCGGCGTGGCGCTGCCGTGGCCGCTGGCAAGCACCTGGCCGCTGGCCAATCCGCACTGCGCCCTCGACCTCGCGCTGGGACTGCACTTCGCGCTGGCCGGGTCGACGCCGCTGTTTTGCGCCGACGCCGTCGTCACCACCGCGTGGCCCGACGACGCCGCCGTGCTGCGCCACACCCGCCGCGAACTGTGCCAGCTGGCGCTGATTGCCCGGTACGGTCCGCGCCTGCTGCAGCGCGCGCTATTGCGGCGCGACGTGTCGCTGTTGGCGCTGGCAGCCGACGTGTGCGTGCCGTCGGTAAGCCTGCTGCTGATGCTCGCGCTGCTCGCGCTTGGCGCTGGCGCGCTGGCCTGGATGGCCAGCGGCGCGGCGCTGCCGTGGGCACTGGCCGCACTGCCGGCGCTGCCGCTGGCCGCGGCGCTGTGGGCGGCGTGGCGCAAGGCCGGCGTGACGATCGTGCCGGCGCAGCGGCTCGGCCACGCCGTGCCGTACGTGCTGAACAAGATTGCCTTGTATGTGCGCGCGCTGCTGGGCGCACGGCCGGCGCCGGCCGTGCGGGCGCGCGACGCACCGTGAGTTCCTCGATCGCTTTGCGGACGCACAGCGCCGCGCGCCGCGCCGCTGCCTAGAATGGATGTCCAACCACAGCGGGGGACGCGCGATCATGACGAGCTGGCTAGAGGCAAGCTATTCCTGCGCCGGCGAACCGCCCGCATTCCTCGAACCGGAACTCGACCGCCTGTACGGCACCCGGCTGTCGTGCCTGCCGCGCTTCCGGCTGCACGGCAGCTGGGACGGCGTGCGCGCGTACGTCGCCAGGCGCGCCGGCGTGGCCGAAGCGGTGTTCCTGTACCGCTTCGAGCACGGCCGCGCCGTGGTGCTCAACGAAGGCATGACCGTGAGCGAAGAAATCGCCAACCGCTTCGCCAGCTACCTGTTTCGCAACCACGACAGCGTGTCGCTGATCGCGTTTCACTTTATCGAAACCGGTGCGCCGCGCTTCGCCTTTCCGTCCGTGCGCGCCGCCTGCGGCGAGGACACCGTGCTGGCCCTGCCGGCCAGCGTGGCCGCCTACCGCGAAGCCCTGGGCGCGAGCACGCAGCGCAGCCTTGACCATCGCCTGAACCGCATTGAACGCGCCCTGCCTGGCTTTACCTTTACCGTGCTCGAAAAGCAGCAGGTGCCGGTGCGCCAGGTGCGCGCACTGATCCGTCTGCACCGGCTGAACATGGTGGCGAAGGGAATGGCGGCGCGCATCGACGACGATGAGGAACAGCGCATCATCGCGTACGTCGCGCTGTGCGGCTTCGTGTCGCTCGCATCAAGCAACGGCAAGGTCTGCGCCGGCGCCATCACGTACCGGCTGGGCAGCAATTTCACGACCCGCATCCTGGCGCACGACCCGGTCCATGCCGGCCTGCGGGTCGGATTTGCATGCGCCTACCTGACTGTCTGCGAATGCATCGCCGCCGGCAACAGCCGCTATTTCCACTTCGGCTGGGGACAGCGCGACTACAAGCGCCAGCTGGGCGGACGCGAGCGCGCGCTGGTACACCTGTCGCTGTTCCGCTCGCGCCTGCACGTCATGCGCAACGCCGGCGCCGCGCTCGGCGCGCTGCTCGGGGGCTGCGCCTTCCACCTGCGGCGCGCTCTGCTGCACGCCGCGTGCAACGACGGGTGGGTCGTCGCGCGCCTGGCCGACATGCTGATTGCTGGCGGCCGCCGTCTGCGCACGCTGCGCAAGACAGCGCCCGCGCGCGGGGGCCTGCCGTGACTGGCGGCCCCGAGCCTGCGCGTCAGCCGCTGTACTCGAGCCGTTCGAGGTTGCCATAGCCGTATTTGTAGCCGTAGCAGGACAGGCGCGGCTGGACGTCGTTGAAGACGATGCCGAACGGCGCCACGCCGGCCTGGTTCAGGCGCTTGATCGATTCGGTGATCTCGCGCTCGGTAGACACGCCGGCGCGCGCCACCAGGAACACCGCGCCGGCATGGCTGCCGAGCACCAGCGCGTCGGCCAGCGCCAGGATCGGCGGCGAATCGAGCAGCACCACGTCGTAGTGCTCGCTCACCGACGCCAGCAGCGCGCCGACGTCGGCGTGCATGAAGACGTCCGGGTCGCCGGCCGGCGGGCAGCCGGTCGGGATGAAGTCGAGGTTGGCCAGCACGTCGTGGCGGATCGCCTGGCTGATCGGCAAGGCGCCGCCGACCGCTTCGCACAGGCCGCGCTCGCGGGTGGCGCCGAAATACTGGTGCAGGCGGCCATTGCGCACGTCGGCGTCGATCAGCAGCACCCGCTTGCCGCCGGCGGCCATGACGGCGGCAAAGTTGGCCGACACGAACGACTTGCCCAGGCTCGACGTCGGCCCGGCGAACATGATGACGTTGCTGTCGAACTGCGGCATCGAGAACTGCAGCGATGCGCGAAAGCTGCGCAGCGCTTCGATCGCGCCATCGGTGGGCCGGTCCAGCGCCAGCAGCAGGTGGCGGCCGTTGACGGCGCCGCGCCTGTTGAGCTTGGCCTGCGCATCGCTGTGCGGAATGCTGGCAAATACCACGCGCGAGCCGAGCAGCTGTTCGATGCGCACGGGATCGTCGACGCCGCCGGCCAGGTGGCGCCGCACGAACGCCGCCGCCACACCGAGCAGCAAGCCGGCGGCCAGGCCGGTGAGCACGATCAGCGTGCGTTGCGGGCGCACCGGCTCGTCGACGACCATCGGCGCGTCGACCATCCGCACATTGCTCGTCTTGCCCACCGAAACGATGCGCAGCTGCTGCGCCGTGTTCGCCAAAGCCGTATACAGGTCGGTGTTGACCTTGACCTCGCGGCTCAGGCGCACCGCGTCTTGTTCGAGCAGCGGCAAGGTCTTGATGTGGCGGGCGATGTCGCCCAGTTCGCGCTCGACTTCGCCAAGCTGGCCGCCGACGGCCGCCCCCACCGGATGGCGCGCCGTGAAGCGGGTCAGCAGCTCGGTTCGTTTCTGCAGCAGCTCGGCGCGGCGCGCCTTGGCGGCGGCCGCCTGCTGCAGGCTCAGCTTCGCTTCCTCGGCGAAGTCGACGCTGCCGTTGGCCTTGCGAAAGGCGTTGTACTCGCCCTCGGCCTGTTCGACGCGCGCCTTCAGCTTGGGCAGCTGTTGGTCGAGAAAGGCCAGCGACTGGTCCGCCTCCTCGCTCTTGCGCGCCACGTTCTGGCCCATGTACTGGCGGCCGATTTCGAGCAGCAGCTCGTTGACCAGCTCGGCGCTGCCGCCCTCCAGCCTGACGACGATCACGCTGGAGTGCTTGCCTTGCTCGGCGATAGCGAGCGAGCGCTGCAGCTTGCGGATGCTCGACATGGCCGAATTGCGGGCCAGCTTGAAGCGGGCGCCGGGCAGGCCATCGAGGCGCGCCACCAGCAGTTCGATGGGCCCATCGGGCGTGACGGCGCGCATCGCCGTGCCGACGTTGCCGTAGACGACGATGGTGCTGACCGCGTCGTACAGGCTGAAGCGTTCTTCGCCGAGGCTGGTGACGACGAATTTACGCCGGTACATCGCAGGCGGCACGTTGAACCACGGGACCTCGATCCGTTCGGCGCCCCATACCTTGCCGCCAATGCCAACCACGCCTGGCTGCGACAACTGCCCCGGGCGCTGGTCGGCCAGCAGGCGGCCGACCAGCGGAAAGTAATCCGGCGCGGCCTCGATGTACAGCTTGAGGCGCTCGACGGCCGGGCCGACCACGGTGCGCGAGCGCAGCAGCTCCATCTCGGCGGTCGCCGCCTTTTTGGTCTCGAACATCGCCGCCGCTTCGGTCAGCGCGTTTTTCGCCGCGGCCGGCATCGCTTCTTCCACATGGATCAGCATGCTCGCTTCGTACACCGGCCGCGCCAGCAGTGCGTAGGCGGCGGCGGCGAGCGTGACGGCCAGCGTGATGGCGCCGATCAGGCGAAGATGGTCGCGCAGCAGCTGCAGCCAGGTGGCCAGTTCGGGCTCGTCGTCTTCCGGCACCGGCGGCGGCGGCACGGCGATGTGCTTGCTGATGGCGCGGCGCCGCGGCAGGCGCACGCGGTAGGAATCGGTCTGGCTAGTCATGGTCGGGCTCGCAACGGTGGGGGCGCGACAGCGCCACATAGTCCACGCTAAGGGAGCAGGCCCCACCTCGTTTGTGCTGAGTCAATCGGGCGCGCCCGACTGAGCGATTAGCGCGATTGCGCGGTCCGATGTGGCCTGATGCGACCTGATGCGACCTTACGCGCCGCTGTTGCGCAGGTCGTCGACCGGCAAATTGCCGAAGCGATCGGCCAGCAGGTAGTCGATGAGCGCGGCGGCGCAGCGGGCCGGCGCGGCCAGCTCGCCGGCGCGCTTGAGTTCGTCGAAACGCTGGCGCAGCGGGAACCGGTCGAGCCCAGTGGCGCGAATCTCGGCCTGCATGCCGGTGTCGATGACGCCCGGTGCCAGGCTGCAGATGCGCAGGTTGCTATTCTGGTCGAGCGCGACCGCGCGGGCGTGCTGGTCGAGCGCGGCCTTGGTGGCGCAGTAGACGCTCCAGCCCGGATAGGCGCTGCGGCCGGCGCCGCTCGACACGTGCAGGATGCGGCAGGCCGCGTGCGGCGCGCAGGCGGCGGCGACGGCGCCGGCGAGCATCAGCGGCGCGGCGACATTGACGGCGATGGCGCGGGCGACGGCGCCGGCGTCCTGCAGCGCCAGCGGGCCAACCGGCTGTACGGTGCCGGCGTTATTGATCAGCAGGACAGTGTCGCAACCGGCCAGCGACGCCGCCAGCGCGGGGCCGGCCAGCCAGGCGCCGAGGACGGCGCTGTCGGCCAGGTCGAGTTCGGTTTGCCGCAGCAGGTCGGGAAAGCGCGCGGCCAGTTGCGGCGCCGCGCCGCGCGCGATGCCATGCACGGCGACGCCGCGCGCCAGCAGGTCGGCGGCGATGGCGGCGCCAAGCCCCTTGCTGTGGCCGGTAAGGATCGCCTTCATCATGGTGGACTTTCCGGTGGTGAGTGACCCTTCAAGTCTACCCCTGAACGCACGCTTGCTACGCCGGGATCGGCCGGTAGCGGTTGAACATGTCGCGCGCGATGCGCCAGGCGCCGTCGATCTTGCGCCAGGCGATGAAGTAGCGGCCATCGTCGATGCATTCGCGCTCGCCGTTCGGCAGCGCGGCGAACAGTTCGTAACGTCCCACTTCCAGCGCCTGCTGGTCGTCGCCGTCCGCTTCCTCGGTGGTAAAGCGCGCCTCGACGATGCCCTGTTCGATGGCGCCGCCGAAGAACTGGCCGATCGCGGCGCGGCCGTGAAAGGTCGGCAGGCCGTCGGGCATCAGGCAGGCGTCGTCGGTGTAGAGTGCCGCGGCGCGCACCGCATCGCGGGCGCAGAAGGCGGCGGCCAGGCCGTTTTGCGCGCTTTGCAACTCATCTTTCAGGCTCATGGAAGTCCCCCATCAAGAAAGGTCGGTCATTTGGTCCATCACAGCGTTGCCGATACTACACTAATTTTATTCTTGGCAACATTTATTTCGGATTCGCGCGTCAAGGAATTCGCGCGCCGCGCAACGGTCTAATCCCCATGTGGCTGCTGACACGATGGGAGCAAATGATGGCTATGACCAAACTCGAGAAATCAACCTGGCATGCGTACTTCGACAATGTGTCGAAAATCCTCGGCGGCAAGGAAGCCGAAGTCGAGATTTCGTCGCTGAACATCGGCGACCAGATCGAAGCGGAATGGCTGCCGCTGATGGGCCTGGTGTACGACCCGAACAGCGATGTCGTCGAGGTCCTGATGCAAGGGCTCGATCACCTGATCCACAAGCCGAGCGAGATCTTCATCGATCACGACGCCGTCCGGCTGGTCAGCCTGGAAGTGATCGACGGCGATGGCACGCGCCAGATTATCAGGCTGCGCGATCCGCTGATGCTGCCGTACTCGGGCGCGCTGGGCGGCGCGCAAGCGAGCGGCGCCGGCAGCGCGCCGCCCTGACCTGCACTTGGCTAGACGTCGATGACCAGATTGGGGCGGAACGCTTCCTGCTCGCCTTTGCTCGAATAGCCGAGCGGGTTGGCGACGACCCGGCATGCCCAGGCGTTGCCGCCGTTGTCGCCTTCGACGACGTAGTCGTTCAAGCAGTGAAGGTGGCCGTGCATCCAGACCTTGGCGAAGGGCAGCAGGTTGTCGAGCGCATTGCAAAATCCCGCCGTGCCGGCCGTGAGCCCGTAACGCGGGTCCGCGCTCAGCAAGCTGGGGGCGAAATGGGTCACCGCCACGGTAGCGCCGTCGAACGGCGTCGACAGCGCTTCGCGCAGCCAGGCCCGACATTCCAGCGACATCGCGCGGATCCCTTCGGCCAGCACTTGCTCGCCGTCCTTCAAGGTGGTGTTCTTGCTCAAATAATAGTTAGCGGCGCGAAAAGCCTTCGTCAGCGACTGCATCTGCACGGTCATGCTGGCGTCGCGGTCGACCAGCGCCTCGAAATCGGTCCACAGCGTGGTGCCGACGAAACGCACGCCGCCCTGCACGACGACCTCGCGGTCGAGCCAGGTGATGCCCAGACGCTCGCAGGTGTCGCGCAGGCGGGCGTAGGTGGCGTCGAAGTCGAGCGCGTCGAATTCGTGGTTGCCTGGAACGTACAGCACCTTCGCGCGGGCAGCGCCCGGTTGCAGCGGCGAAAAGCGTTCGAGGCCGAAGTCGTGCGACTTCAGACGCGATCCCGCCTGGTACGAGCCGATGTCGCCGGCCAGCACGATGACGTCGACGTCGGCGGCGAAATGGGGCTGAAAGTCCGGGTAACGTTCGAGGTGGAGGTCCGAGAAAAGCTGTATGCGCATCGACGCAGTATATAAGAGATAGCCCGAAGAGTTGGCAGCAGGCGTCTGACCCGATTTTGGGTCAGACGCCGGAGTCGTCGGCGCCTGCGAATCCGGGGTCTGCCCCCAACGCCGGGTCAGACCCCTGCGGCGACCGGCCCGCTTTCTGCAAGCAGCCGGGCTCTTTGCTATAGTCACAGGTCTGCTGGCCACCCCGGCGCCAGCCGCTCAACACGCAAACTCATGACTCCTTCCCGCACGCTCGGTACCCCGCTGTCCCCTTCCGCCACCAAAGTCATGCTGCTCGGCTCCGGTGAACTCGGCAAGGAGGTGATCATCTCGCTGCAGCGACTGGGCGTCGAAGTCATCGCCGTCGACCGCTATCCGAACGCACCGGGGCACCAGGTGGCGCACCGCGCGCATGTGATCGACATGACCGACGGCGCCGCCCTGGCCGCGCTGATCGAACTGGAACAGCCGGACCTGGTGGTGCCGGAGATCGAAGCGATCGCCACCGGCATGCTGGCCGAACTGGAAGCGGCCGGCAAGATCACCTGCATCCCGACGGCGCGCGCGGCGCTGCTGACGATGAACCGCGAAGGCATCCGCCGCCTCGCCGCCGAAGAACTGGGGCTGGCCACGTCGCCGTATCACTTCGCCAGCAGCCTGGCCGAACTGGAACAGGGCTGCGCCGACGTCGGCTTTCCGTGCGTGATCAAGCCGGTGATGTCGTCGTCCGGCAAGGGCCAGTCGAAGGTCGACGGGCCGAGCGAGGTAGCGGCCGCGTGGGTCTACGCCGCAGCCGGCAGCCGGGTCGATGCCGGCCGCGTCATCGTCGAAGGCTTCATCGACTTCGACTACGAAATCACGCTGCTGACGGTGCGCGCGATCGGTGCCGGCGGCCAAGTCGAAACCCAGTTCTGCGAGCCGATCGGCCACCTGCAAGTGCATGGCGACTATGTCGAATCATGGCAGCCTCAGCCGATGCACCCGGCGGCGCTGCAGCGCGCCCGCGACATCGCCGAGAAGGTCACCGGCAACTTGGGCGGACTGGGCGTGTTCGGCGTGGAACTGTTCGTCAAGGACGACATGGTATGGTTCTCGGAAGTGAGCCCGCGTCCGCACGACACCGGCATGGTGACGATGGCCACCCAAGTGCAGAGCGAATTCGAGATTCACGCCAAGGCAGTGCTGGGATTGCCGGTCACGGTGGCGATGCGCGCGCCGGGCGCGTCGGCGGTCATTTACGGCCAGCACGACGCCAAGGGCATCGCCTTCGAAGGCGTGGCCGAGGCGCTCAGCGTTCCGGGTACCGACATCCGCCTGTTCGGCAAGCCCGAATCGTTCGCCCGCCGGCGCATGGGCGTGGCGCTGGCAACAGCCGACGATGTCGATACCGCGCGCACGCTCGCCAAGGCAGCGGCGGCAAAGGTCAAGCCGGTAGTGCCGCAAGCCTGACCGTCATTCCTCCTTGTGCGCGCACTCGGCCGCGACCGGTAGCGGCGCATGCGATTCCACCAATCGGCATGGTCGGCCGCCGGCTGATCGTCGGCGCCTGATCCGGCGTCGTCGCTCGCGGCCGGGTTCGCTATTTGCCGGGCGGACGGCCGCGCAAGGCGCGCAGGTCGAAGTAATTGCGCTCGCCGATCAACTTGACCAAGCGATCGCCGCTGGATGCCGGGCTGTCGTCGAGGATCGGACAGGTGATGTAATACAGCTTTCGAAATTTCGTCAGCTGTCCACCGTTGTGCTCATCATCGAAACGGGCGTAGCTCATGAAAGCCGCAGAAGACGTGTCCATGCCTGGGATCCCTCCAATGAAGTCGCAGCGGTATTGCCCAACAGCGCGGGTGCCTCCGCGCGGGGCGCGGCGCTATGTCACCGTTAACTGTGGGATCAGCGCCCTGCCCTGCGGCACGCGTTTTCAGCCTTCGGCAATGCGCTCGATTTGCCTGAGCACAGTGTCATCGGGCAAGCTGTAGACCGGGGCGAAGCCGCCGCCCGGCGTGCGGAAGTTGGTGGTCTGCCCCTGATACACCCGCGCCGCCGTCCATTGCACCTGGCCGGCGTACACGTAGCTGCGAATATCGAACTTGAGCGAGGTCGCATCGGCGCGTTCACCGCCGGCGCGCTCGCCGGGCCGCACCAGTGCCTGCGCGATGTAGTCGCCGGCCACGATGTCGCTCCACACGCCCTTGGTCAGCTTGTCTCCGCGGTAGGCGGCGCGCCCGCCGTAGCCGGCCAGAGGCTTGAAAAACAGCTGGCGGCGCTGCGTCCACAAACGGCCGGCATTTTCTTGCGTCACAAGTTCGGTGGCAGGAATGTTCGCGATGAGCACATCCTGAACCGCCTGCGGTACGCCCAGCGCCTGCAACTGCGCCGCACTCGTCAGTGTCGACAGGTTGCGTTTGTTGGCGTACAGCGCGTGTGCCTGCGGGTGCGGGGTCAACACGACAGCATTGGCCAGATACGCCGCACGCAGCGATGCCGAGTCCGGCAGTTCCAGCAAAAAGTCGGTCAGGCGGTTGTACACGAGGTCGATCGCGATGTCGTCGCGCCAGAGGACGCCGTCGCGAAATTCGAACGCGGCGGGGTCGGCGATGACCGCTGTCAACCCGTGGCGCTCGAACAATTGTTGGAACAGCAGGAACTCAGGGTAGAGATACTGGTCCTCGGGATGGGCATCGACGATCGCGATCGTGGCCAGCGCCTTGCCGCGATTCGACGCCGCCCACTCGGCGCGAAACATCGCCACGATGGCGTCTTCGAGCACGGCGCCGGACTCCACGGACGCGACCATCTGCGCGTCGGTTGAGCAGCACGCACGGTGCGCCTTGGCCATCGCCGCGTTGAGCATGGCGCCGCCGGCGTTGGTGTTTATTTCGATCAAGCCCACCGACTCGTCGCGCAAGTGAAAGTCGTAGCCGAAGAACACTCCCTTGGCGCCGCCAGGGTCGTGGCGGGCAATCTCCGGCGCATGGTCGAGCGCGAACTGGCGATAGGCCGGCATGGCGATCACCGATTCAATCGCGGCGATCACTTCAGCGATGCGTTTGGTTTGCGTCTCCGCGATGAACACCGGGCGCGACGAGAACAGGTAGGGACAGCGCTCGGTGACGAGCTCGAACACTTTTGCGTCGCCAAGTTCGGTCGACAAGGCGGCGCGCAAAGCGGCAACATCGAGACTGCTGCAAAAACATCCACTATTGAGTTGCTCGGCAAGTACCAGTCCGGAGGCGCCTTGTCCGCCGGAGGGGACGCCACAGCTGCTGTCGAAATTTTTCACGTGCGTTCCATATTCTGGCTGAAGTACCGTCATGCTGCCCTATTTTTCGGTTCCGCGTAGCCGCAGCGCGTTGGCGATGACCCCCGACGCAGCGTGGGGTCATTATGCTGATGCGTATGGTCCATAGCTATCTCATTGATTTGGGGCCCTGTAGAGTTGACAGCCTGCCATTCATCTATTGAACCTCAGACCCGATGCATATGGTTGGATCGGCGAATCTGGCTCCCAGATTGACTACAAATCTTGTTACCTTGCATGCTGGCAACTTCATGCTCTACTGCGTCAGAGTTCGACTCATCGAACAGCAACGTCATCGCATATGATTACCTTAGACTCTCCAACGGAGGGAAAGTCAAGCAATTCAGCACTTTTCAGATTCCCACAACTTGCGCTAAAGACCGAGCGCGGCAAACAAACGGACTGCCTTCCGAAGAAGACTTTTATCCCGGTACATGCGACCTATAAGGCTGTGATCACCAGCTTCACCGCGTCATGCGCCGCCAACCATCCGGACTTCACCAGCGCGGGGCGGCACTGCGCGCACTCCACGAACGGATTGCAGTCGTGCTCCAGTACGATGTAGTGCGCGCCCAGGGTCGGTTTGCCGACATATGAATCGACCTTCGCCAGTGTCATCTTCCCGGCGCCGGTCGCGGGCTGTGGCCCGGCGCCGTCATCGGCCCACCACTGTTCGAACGGGGCGGCGTCTGCACCGTCGGGCACGTACCATGCTTTGCGTTGAGCGTTCCAGCGCGCTCCCAGGGCTTTCGCCTGGTCCTTTTCCGCATACGGCACTTTCAACATCTTCATTTGCTTCACTCCCTTCGTTGATGTCACGCAGTCTAGCGCACGCCCCACAGAATTGCTGGCTGAACGCAGCCGCCGACGCCATCTTCGGCCAATCAACCATGCCGGTAAGAAAAAGGGAGGCACAATGGAACGCTTCATTCGCATTCACCGCCCTGCCCTGCGCAAGGTCTGGGAATGCGCTCATATCGAACGCTCAGCCTCGCCCCTTTGCTCGACGATGTCGTGCCCTGCCCGCTCGCGATCGCCGCCGGGGACATGCGCTCCTCTGCCACGCTCCGTGCAATCCAACTCTATTTGACGACACAAGGTTAGATCATCCTGAATGTTATCGGTTCACTGCTCTGCTGGTAGGGGCGCACAAGGTCGGCGACATGGCGCTGGTGATCAGCGCGGCGCCGGCAGCCGGGACGACGCATGCGCCTGCGGCAGCCGGGCGAGATTCTCAAGCTGACGCTGCGCTCGGCTCAGCCGGCTGGCCGGGACGCGCCGCGCGTCGCTATCGTTCCACAGCAATGAAGGCGGCCGTTGATCCCAAAGCGCGCACGCACTGATGCGATTACAATGAAAGCCCAAGTCTTCCGGAAGGAGTTACACCATGGATGAGAAAGCCGCCAAGATCGATATCGGCCTATCCGATGAAAGTCGCGCCAGCATTGCCGCCGGTCTGTCCGGCTTGCTTGCTGATAGCTATACGCTTTACCTGATGACCCACAACTTCCACTGGAACGTCAAAGGGCCGATGTTCAACAGCCTGCACCAGATGTTCATGACGCAGTACACCGAACAATGGACTGCGTTAGACCTGGTTGCAGAACGTATCCGTGCGTTGGGCTATCCCGCGCCGGGAACCTATTCCGAATTCGTCAAGCTGGCGACGATCAAGGAAGTCGAGGGTGTGCCAAAAGCCATGGACATGGTGCGGCACCTGGTCACAGCGCAGGAGGCGACCGCGCGAACCGCACGCAAGCTGTTGCCTTTAGTCAGTGGAGCAGACGACCAACCAACCGCCGACTTGCTGGCGCAGCGCCTCGACGTGCACGAGAAAACTGCCTGGATGCTGCGCAGCCTGCTGGAAGAGTAAAAGTTCAAACGACTGTTCGAAAAAAACCACGATTCCTCGTGGTTTTTTTGCGTTCCCGCTGCCGACGCCGGCGCCATAGGCGCGATCCGGTCAGGTCAGCCCGAGACGGCTGCGCGCGGCCGCCAGCAGCGCCGCATCGTAGGGATGCAGGTTTTCGAGAAACAGCATCTCGGCCTGCGCCGGCTCGTCCAGGCACATGTCGAGCATCACGGGGCCATCGTCCGCGACGCCGAGAAACTCCTTGCTCCAGCGGTTTTTGCGATGGGTGCGCAAGACGTCGCAGCCCAGCTCCGCCAGCGGCACGGCAACGCCGGCGGCCACTGCCGCCAACTGCCATTCATCCCAGAATTCCACATTTTTCGCGAGATCGCTCATTCGTTGTCCAAATCAATAAAACTGCACAAGAAAAAAGGGCCACATCTCGCGATGCAGCCCCTGTATTCTGGCTCCCCGACCTGGACTCGAACCAGGGACCTGCGGATTAACAGTCCGTCGCTCTACCAACTGAGCTATCAGGGAAAAGAGCGCGAATTATAGCTGCCGGCGCGGAGAATGACTAGCCCTCGTGCAATCAGGCGGCCGCGCCGTGCGTGCGTGCTGCAAGCGCGCGCACGACCGCATCGACGAACGCGGCGGGCTGGTCGACGTACAGCGCGATGCGCCGCCTGCTGATGTCGCGCGGCGAGTCGAACGCCGTGATCGCGAGCGGCGTCTCGCCCGTCAGTTCGATCAGCACGTTCGGTCGCTCGCCTGGCGACAGGGTCCACACCTGCCCATCGGAAGCCTGAGCGACGCCGCCTCCGAGCACGCTGCACCGCGCGATGTCGCCGAGCGCAACCGCGCCGGAGCCGCGCATGCCGGCGTCCAGCATCAGCTGGCCCTGGTCGATACGATGGCCGCCCTCCTTCAGCCGACGGCGCCAGCCAAAGATCCAAATTTCCGCGTACAGCAGCGCGAAGCCGGCGCCGCCGAACCACAGCGCGCGCGGCCAGAAGCCGCTGATCCACATCGGCAGGAACGTGACGGCTACGGCGGCCAACATGGCCACCAGCATCAGCGCGATCGTCGACACGATGGCGCTGCGCGGCCCGCCGGCCACGGAAAACTCGCCGGCCGGCACCAGCGGCCTCGCGGTGACGGTTCGCCAGGCGCCGCGGTAGGCCAGCTTCTCCATCTGATAAAAGCCGCGGCTCCACGGTGGCATCGATGCCGTCGTCAGCTGGTCGAGAGTTTTGATGTTGACGCCGCTCTGCGTGTGCGTGCGAACGTTCGCGTAGCCGCGCTTGAGCGCCATTGCCAGACGCAGCACCACCCACGCCGTCAGCAGCCACCCGGCCGCTAGCCATACCGTTGCGCCGCCAGTCTCGGACACCTTGTGGCGCACCAGATAGCCCAGGCCAACGACCACGATTGCCTGGATGACGTTCTTGACGATGCGCGCCTTCTTCGATTTCATATATTTCCAATGGACAATGAAACGCTCATCTGGGGCAAGATGGTTATTTGGCAAGTGAGCACCCGAAAAAAAACCACGATCGTCTCGTGGTGGCTGTTGAAGTTGCTGGGGTCAGGTCTGACATTCGGACATTTTTCCGGCGAAATGTCCGAATGTCAGACCTGACCCCAGCGTTCTCAAGCTTAGGTGGAGGCGGATCAGGTGTCGCTCGGCGGCGCCATGTCGGACGGCTTTTGGTTGCCGCCGGTTTCAGGCACGCCCATGCCGGTCTTGCCGGCGCTACCCTGGTGGCTGTGGGTGTCGACCGGACCGCGCGTGGTGGCAGTGGCCGCCGTGCCGGCGCCTTCGGGCACGTCGTCGCTGTCAGTGCGCGCGTCGTGCGGCGATGGCGCGTCGCTGTTGGTGTCGTCAAGACTGCGCGTCATCTGGGCGCCGCCGCTGCCGCCACTGTCGCGTTGCGAGCCGTCCTGCTCCTGTGGCATGCCCTGACCGTCGTTTTCGGAGCCGACCCCGACCGAGGCGTCACCAGGGTGACCTCCTGCTGCATTTTGCGTTCCCATGGCGATTCCTTTCACGATTCGTTGTAAATGCACAGTGTGCAAGTGTGGAAGAAGGCTAACAGGATTGGGAAATAAGCGGCGGACGAAAAAAAACCACGATTTCTCGTGGTTTTTTCTGTATTCTGGCTCCCCGACCTGGACTCGAACCAGGGACCTGCGGATTAACAGTCCGTCGCTCTACCAACTGAGCTATCAGGGAAAAGAGGCAACATTATATATTCCCGAAACCGCCCTGTCAAACTTCTGACTACACCGCGACGACCACTGCAATATGACTCTGCTGCCCTTTCGAATCGCTGTTTCCGGCGATCCGAAGAAGCAAGATCTTAAAGGACTTTCGCAATCGCGTCAATGACGAGATCAATATTTTTGGAGTTCAGCGCAGCGACGCAAATGCGACCGGTGTCGACCGCGTAAATCGATTCGTCGCGCAGTTTGCCGACCTGATCCTTGGTCAGGCCCGAGTACGAAAACATGCCAACCTGCGCGCGGACGAATTCGAAATCGCGCCCAGGCGCCTTTTCTTTCAGCTTGCGCACCAGCTCGCCACGCATCTCCTTGATGCGCACGCGCATGCCGGCCAGCTCGTCTTCCCACAGCTGGCGCAGTTCTGGCGTGTTGAGCACGGTGGCGACGACCTTGCCGCCGTGCAGCGGCGGGTTCGAGTAATTGGTGCGCACCACGCGCTTGAGCTGCGACATCACGCGGCCGGCCTCTTCGGCGCTGGCAGCGACGACGCTGAGCGCGCCGACGCGCTCGCCGTACAGCGAAAACGACTTCGAGAACGAGTTCGACACCAGCAGCGCGCCGCCGGCCGCGGCAAAGCGGCGCACCACGCCGCCGTCTTCGGCGATGCCGGCGCCAAAGCCCTGGTAGGCCATGTCGAGGAAGGGAATCAGGCCGCCGGCGATGACCGCCTCGATGACCTGGTCCCATTGCGCGGAAGTGATGTCGGCGCCGGTCGGGTTGTGGCAGCACGCGTGCAGCACGACGATCGAACTGGCCGGCATGGCCTTCAGCGACGCGAGCATGCCGTCGAAATCGACGCCATGGGTCGCTGCGTCGTAATATTTGTAATTACCGACCGTGAAACCGGCGCTTTCGAACAGGGCGCGGTGGTTTTCCCAGCTTGGGTCGCTGATGAATACCTGCGCGCCTTCCGGGGCGAAGCGCTTGAGGAAATCGGCGCCGATTTTCAGCGCGCCGGTACCGCCTACCGCCTGCACCGTCACCGCGCGCTTCTCTTGAATAATGGCGCTGTCGGCCCCAAATACGAGTTCCTGCACCGCCTTGTCGTACGCGGCCAGCCCTTCGATCGGCAGATAGGTGCGCGGCGACTGCTGTTCTATCATCAGTGCCTCGGCCTTGCGCACACACGCCAGCAGCGGAACCTTGCCGTTGTCGTCATAATAGACGCCGACGCCGAGGTTGATTTTCGCTGGATTGGTATCGGCATTGAAGGCTTCGGTAATCCCCAGGATAGGATCGCGCGGGGCCATGGCAATGGTACTGAAGATACTGGCGGGTGCTGTAGAAGTCATCGTGGTTTAAACTTGATAATCGGCTGGTTCGCAGCAGGGTTGTATAGACAGCGCCCCAGTGAACTGCGGGGGTCGCAAGCGGACTCCCATTCTAACAAAGGTCTGAAAGTATGGCAGAACTATCCCTCGCAAATGACCCGGCGCCGACCGTGATCACCTTCCCCGATTCGCCATTCAAGCTGCATCAGCCGTTCGCGCCGGCCGGCGACCAGCCGACCGCGATCGCCGGCCTGGTTGAAGGCATCAACGACGGCTTGTCGTTCCAGACCCTGCTCGGGGTGACCGGATCGGGCAAGACATACACGATGGCGAACGTGATCGCCCAGTGCGGCCGGCCGGCGATCGTCTTCGCGCCGAACAAGACGCTGGCGGCGCAGCTGTATGCGGAATTTCGCGAGTTCTTCCCGCAAAACGCGGTCGAGTATTTCGTCAGTTATTACGACTACTATCAGCCGGAAGCGTACGTGCCGCAGCGCGACCTGTTCATCGAAAAGGACTCGTCGATCAACGAGCATATCGAGCAGATGCGCCTGTCGTGCACCAAGTCGCTGATGGAACGGCGCGACGTGATTATCGTCGCCACCGTATCGGCCATTTACGGTATCGGTAATCCGAGCGAATACCACCAGATGATCCTGACCTTGCGCGCCAAAGACAAGGTCGCGCAGCGCGACGTGATCGCGCGCCTGATCCAGATGCAGTACACGCGCAATGAAGTCGACTTCGGCCGCGGCACCTTCCGCGTGCGCGGCGACACCATCGACATCTTCCCGGCCGAGCATGCCGAGCTGGCCATCCGCGTCGAGATGTTCGACGACGAGATCGAGTCGCTGCAGCTGTTCGACCCGCTGACCGGGCGCGTGCGCCAGAAGATCCCGCGCTTTACCGTGTACCCGGGCTCGCACTACGTCACCCCGCGCAGCACCGTGCTGCGGGCGATCGAATCGATCAAGCTCGAACTGCGCGACCGGCTCGAATATTTCCGCACGGAGAACAAGCTGATCGAAGAGCAGCGCCTCGAGCAGCGCACCCGCTTCGACCTCGAGATGATGGCCGAGATCGGCTTTACGAAAGGCATCGAGAACTATTCGCGCCACCTGTCGGGCGCGATGCCGGGCGAGCCGCCGCCGACGCTGGTCGACTACCTGCCGAAGGACGCGCTGATGTTCCTCGACGAGTCGCACGTGCTGGTCGGCCAGCTCAATGCGATGTACAACGGCGACCGTTCGCGCAAGACCAACCTGGTCGACTATGGTTTCCGACTGCCGTCGGCGCTGGACAACCGGCCGCTCAAGTTCGAGGAATTCGAGGGCAAGCTGCGCCAGACCGTGTTCGTCTCGGCCACGCCGGCCGACTATGAAAAGACGCATGCCGACAATGTCGTCGAGCAAGTGGTGCGACCGACCGGCCTGGTCGACCCGCAGATCATCGTGCGGCCGGCGATGACGCAGGTGGACGACCTGATGTCGGAAATCCAGGACCGCGTCAAGAAGGACGAGCGGGTGCTGGTGACGACCTTGACCAAGCGCATGGCCGAGCAGCTGACCGAGTATCTGTCCGACCACGGCATCAAGGTACGCTACCTGCACAGCGACATCGAGACGGTGGAGCGCGTCGAAATTCTGCGCGACTTGCGGCTGGGCACGTTCGACGTGCTGGTCGGCATCAACCTGCTGCGCGAGGGCCTCGACTTGCCGGAGGTGTCGCTGGTGGCGATTCTCGACGCCGACAAGGAGGGCTTCCTGCGTTCGGAGCGCAGCCTGATCCAGACGATCGGGCGCGCCGCGCGTAACCTCAACGGCGTGGCGATTCTGTATGGCGACAAGGTGACCGACTCGATGCGCCTTGCCATCGACGAAACCGAACGCCGTCGCACCAAGCAGATCGCCTACAACCTCGAGCGCGGCATCACGCCGATCGGCATCAAGAAGGCGATCCGCGACATGATCGACGGCGTGTACAGCCCGCAGCAGGCGCGCGAGACGCTCGGCGCCGAAGCCGAGGCCGCCAAGGTCGAGTCGATGAGCGAAAAGCAGATCAGCAAGGAGATCAAGCGGTTAGAGAAGCTGATGGTCGATCACGCGCGCAACCTGGAGTTCGAGAAAGCGGCGCAGGTGCGCGATCAGTTGCACGTGCTCAAGCAGCAGGCGTTCGGCGCGCCGGGTACCGATAACGTGGTGTCGATGCTGGGCAAGTAGGCCAGCGAAACGCACACGCCCACCGACTGCAGCCAGTGGGCCGATCGCTACACGGTGAACTTTTCCGACCAGCGTGGGCGGCGCCGGCGCCGGCTGCCCATCAGCGCCAGCCCGGCCACGACCATCATCCACGCATGCGGCTCCGGCACGGCCGAGGCGATCGGATCGAGCAGGACATTGGTGCACAGCGCGTCCCTGCACGCCAGCGCCAGGATCTGATCGGCATCGTTGATGTCTTTTGCCGACACGATCGTCCATCCCAGTGCCGGGTCGATCAAGGTGTTGATGTCGACCATGCCAGAGCCGCCGTACAGGAATCCATGCGAGTCAAAGGGCAAGTCGAAGTTCCATTCCGATGCGCCGACGACGATGCCGCCATTGTTCAGGCCGAGCGCGCTGGCGCGGATGCCGTTGCCGAGAAAGCCGAGGTCGGCCATCACGCCGCCATCAAACAGGAAGGCATGCCCCTCGCCCGATTTGACATCCGGCGTCGTCTCCGCCATGCCGACCACTTGGCCGGCCTCGTTGATGTCATATGCTTCGCTAATCAAGCCGCCAAGGCCGCCAAGATCGCGCAGCTGCCCGTCCCGGAAGACGATCGCGGTCCTGGTCGGATTGATGAAGTCGGTCGAATCGATGGTGGCGATGCCGGCCACCTGGCCCTGGTTGTTGATCGCCGAGGCGCTGCTCCAGTCGCCACCCAGGGTCGGGATGATGCGCACGATGCCGTCGCTGTAGATGAAGCCGCGCGCCCTTTCGCCGGGCCCATAGAAAGCATTGCCGGCTGCCTGGCCGGCATCGTTGAGCGCGGACACGTAGTTGAAGTCCCAGATCCCGAGCCGGCCGATATTGCGCAGCGCGTCGGGCGAATAGAGGTAGCCATCGCCTTCCCAGCCCAGGCCAATGTGACCACGGCTGTTGATCGCCGTGCCGAAGCTGCCGGGCGCAAGCGCACTGAGGTCGCGCGTGGCCGTCGTGCTCCAGATGGCAGCAGCGTTGTTGAACGTGCCGACCACCTGGCCGGCGTTGTTGATATTTACCGCCTGAAAGTCGGCCGGCAACAAACGCAGCGTGTAGACCGGATCGGCCAGCGCGGCCAGCGGACTGGCCAGCAAAGCGAGCAATAGCGGGCGGGCCGCTTGCCTGCGCTTGCGCCATGCCAGCAGGCCAAGACCGGCGATCAGCATTGTCCAGGCGCCCGGTTCTGGCACAGGCGGCATCAGGTCGAGCCGCACGGCGCGGCATTCGAAGGTATCGCCCAGGCACGCCCTGCCGAGGATCTGGCGCTGGTCGTTGATGTCGGTAGCCGACACGATGCGCCAACCGGACGCCGGATCGATCAGCGCGTTCAGGTCGACCATCGCGCCGTCGTCGTACAGGAAGGCGTGGTAGTCGAAGCCGGCGCCACTGCTGACATCGGACATGCCGACGACCGCGCCGGCATTGTTCAGGCCGAAAGCGTGGCCGGAACTGCCGCCGAGCGAGCCCAGGTTGACCATGCCGGCGCCATCGGTAAAGAGGAAGGGCCGCTCCTCGCCGGCGATGCCGGTACTCGACCAGCCGGCAACCTGGCCGCCATCATTGATATCGTTGCCTTCGCTGACCGACCCGCCCAGCGTGCCCAGGCTGCGCACAGTGCCGAGGAAATCGTAGATATACGCGGTGCGCGCAGGGTTGCTCAAGTCGCCAGGGCCCGGCAGGCTGGCGAAACCGGTGACCTGGCCGGCGTTGTTGATGGCATTGCCGAAATCCTGATAGCCATTGAACGCGCGTATCGTGGCCAGGCCGCCGTCGACATACACGAAGGCGCGCGTTTCCGCCGATCCTTCGAACTGGCGCACCGTGCCCGATACGCGCCGAGCGTCGTTGATGCCGGTTGCCCAGTTGCGCGAGCCGGACGCATCGATCGTCTCGACCACGCCGCCCGAATAGATGAATCCCTGGATACCGAGGCGGCCGGCGACGTCGCCGTTGTTGTTGATCGCCAGGCCCTCGGCGCCGGGCAGGAAATAGGCCACCGACGTCGGGCTCCACACCGCCGCGCCGCCACCGGCGCTGCCGACCACCTGGCCGGCGTTGTTGACGGCGGACGCGTAAAAGCCGTCGGGCAGCAACGTCAGCGTGTAGATGGGGTCGGCAACGGCTGCCAGCGGTGCGGCGAGCAGCGGCAGCAGCAGCTTGCGTAAAACATTTCGGATGGACATGGGGTTCCCCGTGGATGGCAGATACATAATCATGTTGTAAATGCCACGCGGGAGTGTGCGCTAGGTCAGCCGTGTTGAAGAAGCGCTGAAAACTGGTGGCCGCACACCGCACGGCCTGCTGACGATGATGGTGCTGGCGCCACGCCTTAGCGGCGGTCGGTATCCGGCACCGGATCCTCGCCCGGATGGTAGGGACCCGCACAGGCGTCGATCTCGGCGCGCTGCTGCGCGGCGCGGGCACGGCGGCGCGCCGTAGTGCCGCGCAGCAGGACGTAGAACACCGGCGTGAGGAAGATGCCGAGGGCGGTCACGCCGAGCATGCCGGAAAACACGGCGATGCCGATCGCGCGGCGCATCTCGGCGCCGGCGCCGCTGCTGACGATCAGCGGCGTGACGCCGGCGCAAGACGCGATCGACGTCATCAGGATCGGCCGCAGCCGCAGGCGTGCCGCCTCCACCGTGGCGGCCAGCGTATCCCTGCCCTGCTCTTCCAGGTCCTTGGCAAACTCGACAATCAGGATGGCGTTCTTGCAGGCCAGTCCGACCAGCACCACCAGCGCCACTTGCGTAAAAATATTCAGGTCGCCCGGCTGCTGAAAAAACGGCAGGCTCGAGATCCACACGCCCAGCAGCGCCGACAAAATGCACATGGGCACGATCAGCACGATGGCCAGCGGCAAGGTCCAGCTTTCATACTGCGCCGCCAGCACCAGCATCACCCGCACCAGCGACAGGGCCAGCACCGCCGCCAGCGTCGGAATGGCAACGTTGGCGCCTGGAATGTGGACGTCGCGCGTCAGGCGGTCCTGGTACGTCAGCTCGGTCCATTCGTAGCTCATGCCGCGCGGCAGCGTGCCGGCCAGCAAGCGCTCGATCTCGGCTTCGGCCTGGCCGCTCGAAAAGCCCGGCTTGGCCGCGCCGTTGATGTCGGCCGACGGGATGCCGTTGTAGCGCGTCACCCGGGTCGGGCCGAACGTGTCGTCGACCTTCATCAGCGCGCCCAGCGGCACGCGTGACGGGCGCTACCGACACCGGCGGCGCGGCGCCGGCGCCGGGGCCGTGCGCCGGGTCCTGCTTCGGGCCGCAGCCGGCAGCGACCGCGGCGAGCACGGCAAGCATCACCAGCAGCAGTATGCGCAAGCTCCCAACGAACATCGATGCCTCCGGGATGGAAAAACGTGATGCAACGAATCGGCGCGTGACGTTTCATGTAGGTTGGAGTTGGGCGGCGGGCGTTGGTTCGGCCAGAACGGCCGACCGTTGCGGTGGATTCGCTATACTTCAAAAAGTGATGACGGGAGAGCGAGATGGAGCGCCGTACTTTATTGAAAACGCTGTTGGCAGGCGCGCTCGCTGGCAGCGTTCAGGTGGCGCTGGCGCAGCGCCTGGCCGCGACGCAGCGCCAGACCGAAGGACCGTTCTATCCGGACAGGCTGCCGCTGGACCAGGACAACAACCTGGTGAACATCGCAGGCCACAGCAAGCCGGCCGCCGGCGAAGTGACCGAGCTGACGGGGCACATCCTCGACCTGGACGGCAAGGCGCTGCGGGGCGTGACGATCGAAATCTGGCAGGTCGATAACAACGGCCACTACAGCCATTCGGGCGATGCGGGCGCCGGCAACGATCCGAATTTCCAGGGCTTCGGCCGCTTCGAAACCGGCCAGAGCGGCGAATACCGGTTCAGGACGATCAAGCCGGTACCGTATCCGGGGCGCACCCCACATATCCACGTCAAGCTCCGCAAGGGCGGCAGGGAGTTGCTCACCACGCAAATGTACGTTCAGAGCCATCCACTGAATGAACGCGATGGAGTGCTGAGAAGTATCCGCGACGCCAAACAGCGCGCGGCCCTCATGGTACCGTTCGTGCCTGGCAAGGAGCGCCCTGGCGAATTGGCGGCACGTTTCGATATTGTGCTGGCGCACGTATGATGCATGCTCCAATTCCTTCAGAGGTTCGCTTTGTCTACTGATTACTGGTCCTGCATTGCTCAGGGCACCGTCAGTTGAATCGGGAACTGCTTCTTGCCGGTCCACCGGCCCGTCACTTGCGATCCGGTGACGACCAGCTTCAACGAGGCGCCGGCCGTTTTCTCCTCGACCAGCTTGTCCGTCAGCGTCAGCTCGTTGCGCTCGCGCTTGCCGGCGAGCGGAATCGGTTTACCGACCTTGTCGTAAAGGTAGAAGCCGTCGATGGCGTCGCCACTCTCGTTTCTGAGCTTCATCGTGATGGCGATGTTGCCGTTCAGTTGGCCGCGCAGCAGCTGGCCGTAGATGCTGCTTGCCTTGGCCGCACCTTCGCCAAGCAGCAGGGATTTTCCGTAAACGGTCAGGTGCGGACGCAGCCTGGCATACGGCACCGTGATGCTGACATCGCCGACGTCGTCGAGGGCGCGCATCGCATGGTTGCTGCATCGCCCGGATGTGAGCACCAGCGCCTGGTTCGCATGTTGCTGAGTGTAGTAACTCAATGCAGTGGCAAGCGCGGCTTGGTCCGCCAGCGTGCCCTGTTCCCGGACTGCGCACTCGAGGTTGAGTTCCCGGCGTTCGTTCAGGTCTCCCAGCACTTCTTTCGACAAGTGCTTGCGTTTGGCCGCTTTCGTTATTGCGGCAATTTCCGCCAGCTGTTTTTTGAACCGGCTCAGCCGCTCGGTGGCCATTCGACGGGCGAGGTCGCGCTTGCCGGCGGGGGTGAGGATGTCGTCGTCGTTCACCCTGCGACCCGTCGATGTGTCGTAGTGACGAATCTCGTGGTAGGTCTCGCAATAGGCGCCGCAGCCTTCGATCTGGAAGTTAACGGAAAGCACCGGGCCGCTTTCGCCGGCAACGGCTGATAGGGAAATTGGTATGATGTCCGGCTACCGGCCACGAGCCGGAATTTTTCACATCATCGGAGACACCGCATGAGATTACGTTTGCTGGTTTTAGGAGCCGCCATGGTGGCGGGCGGAGCGCTCGCCGCGCCGCGCGGATTTACCGTGGAAGACATGGTCAACATGGAGCGCGTCGGCAGCCCGGTGCTCTCGCCAGACGCCACGCGCCTGGTCTACACCGTGCGCCGCACCGACATGGGCAAGAACCGCGGCCAGACCGACCTGTGGCTGCTGGACCTGCGCACGCCGAAAGCGGCGCCGCAGCGTCTGACGCAGGCCGACTCCAGCAGCAGCGATCCCGAATGGTCGCCGAATGGCGACGCCATCTATTTCCTGTCGGGCCGATCGGGCAGCTCGCAGGTGTGGCGCCTGCCGCTCGGCGGCGGCGAAGCCGGCAGGGTCACCGACCTGCCGCTCGATGTCGACAATTTCCGGCTGTCGCCGCAGGGCGACCGCATCGCGCTGAGCCTGGCCGTGTTCCGCGATTGCGCCGACCTGGCGTGCACCACCAGGCGGCTGTCCGATCAGGTCAAGGGCAAGTCGAGCGGGCGCGTGTACGACCGCCTGTTCGTGCGCCACTGGGACACCTGGGGCGACCAGCGCAACGCGGTGCTGTATTCGGCGCCGATCGACAGCAGCGGGCGCGTGAGCGCCGTGCCGGTCAGCCTGTCCGGTTCGCTCGATGGCGACGTGCCGTCGAAGCCGTTCGGCGACAAGGATGAATACCGCTTCAGCCCGGACGGCACGACGGTCGTGTTCGCCGCGCGCATCGCCGGCAAGACCGAGTCGTGGTCGACCAACTTCGACGTGTTCGAGGTGCCTGCCGCGGGCGGCACGCCGCGCAACTTGTCGGCGGACAATCCGGCGTGGGATTCAAAGCCGACCTATTCGCCGGACGGGCGCACCCTCGCCTACCTGGCGATGAAGCGTCCGGGCTTCGAGGCCGACCGCTTCCAGCTGGTGCTGCGCGATGTGGCCACCGGCAAGAAGCGCATGCTGGCCGACAGCTGGGACCGTTCAATCGCGGACTTCCGCTGGGCGCCGGACGGCAAGACGCTGCTGGCGACCGCCGACGACATCGGCCAGCATCGGCTGTTCGCCATCGACGCGCAAAGCGGCAAGGTCACGCCGATGAGCGGCAACGGCTACGTCGGCGCGTTCGACGTGCAGCGCGACACCATCGTGATGACCCAGGCGAACCTGGCGTCGGGCGCGCAGCTGTTCAAGCGTTCGGCCAAGATCGGCGCGGAAGCGATGACGCAACTGACAACGCTCAATGCCGCGGCGCTGACGGACGTGCGCATGGGCGAGTCGGAGCAGTTTTCGTTCGCCGGCGCCAACGGCGAGACGGTGTACGGCCACGTGATGAAGCCATGGAACGCCGCGCCGGGCGTGAAGTATCCGGTGGCGTTCATCGTGCATGGCGGGCCGCAGGGCAGCTTCGGCAACAGCTGGAGCTACCGCTGGAATCCGCAGGTGTATGCGGGCGCCGGCTATGCCACCGTGTTCATCGATTTTCACGGTTCGACCGGCTATGGCCAGGGTTTTACCGATTCGATCAGCGGCGACTGGGGCGGCGCGCCGCTGGAAGACCTGAAGAAAGGCCTGGCCGCGGCCGGCGCCAAGTATCCATGGCTGGATACGTCGAAGAGCTGCGCGCTGGGCGCATCGTACGGTGGCTACATGATGAACTGGATCCAGGGTAACTGGACCGACGGTTTCAAGTGCATCGTCAACCATGACGGCGTGTTCGATAACCGCTCGATGTATTACGGCACCGAGGAGCTGTGGTTTAACGAATGGGAAAATGGCGGCAGCTATTTCGCGGTGCCGGAGAAGCACGAGAAATTCAATCCGGTGCATCACGTGACGAAGTGGAAAACGCCAATGCTGGTGATCCACGGCGAGAAGGATTACCGTATTCCGGTGAGCCAGGGAATCGGCGCATTCACCGCGCTGCAGCGCCAGGGCGTTGACAGCAAGCTGCTGGTGTTCCCCGATGAGAATCACTGGGTGCTGAAGCCGGCTAATTCGGTGCTGTGGCATCGCACGGTGATCGACTGGCTGGATGCGTATCTGAAGCCTGCCGCGAAGTAAGGCTGCAGGATAACAAGCCGCGCTCCAGTCCATGCGACTGCGGCGCGGCTTTTTCGGCTGGACGTAAGCACAATTTGAAGCCACTGTCCCACGCACGTCATCTTCGCGAATTCGGGGGTCCAATTTTTGCGAGTCAACCAAGGCAAATGCACATTGAAATAAAGCCAACAATGTCTCGCGAAACGGGGCCCCCGCGTTCGCGAGGAGTCGGTCCTGCCAATGGCAGGGCGACGTCAAGATTTGTCGACGATGTTTTGCTTTGGGATTTCTGAGACTGCGAACAGGACTACGGAATCAACCGCTCCGTGCGCAATTGCGCGAACAAGTCATAAAACGACTCCTCGGTGGATTGGTAGCCAGTGAAGCCGAGCTTGCGGCTGCGCGCCATGTCGGTCATTACTTCGATCGGCCGGCTCAGGTCGAGATCGGTATGCCACGCTGACGCCAATCGCCCGAGGTCTGGCTCGGCTAGGCCGTGCCGCTGGGCCATCTCGCGCCACAAGTCGCTATCGCCGGCGATGGCCGCCTCGAGCGGGCGAATGGTGCCGTCGAAACCGGCCGCCTCGACGCCGAACCAATTGGCCAACCTGCCCCACAGCCACTGCCAGCGGAACACGTCGCCGTTGACGATGTTGAAGGCCGTGTTGTAGGCCGCTTCGGTGTCGGCCGCCCACACGAGCTGCCTGGCGAGCTGGCGTGCATCGGTGACGTCCGAGACGCCCTGCCATTGCGCCTGCGAGCCCGGCCACTGGAACGGCCGGCCGGTCTCCTTGCAGATCGACGCGTAGACCGCCAGTGTGCTGCCCATGTTCATCGCGTTGCCGACCGCCTTGCCGATCAAGGTGTGGGGGCGATGCACGCTCCAGTTGAAACCGTCGCGCTCGGCGGCGGCGTAGACTTCATCTTCCTGCGCGTAGTAGAAGTTTTCGATTGGCAGACGCGGCTGTTCTTCGCGCAGTGGCGTTTCCGGCAATGTGCCGGCGCTGGCGTAGGCTTCGAACGGCCCGAGGTAGTGCTTCAAGCCGGTCACCAGCGCGACATGGCGCACCGATTTTTTCGACGACAGCGCGGCCAATATATTGCGTACCATGCTGGCATTGACGCGGATGTTTTCGGCTTCGGTATCCTGGCGCAGCCACGCGGTGATGAACACGTTGGTGGGCGCAACGTTGGCCAGCGCCGCGGTCAGGCTGGCGGGATCGAGCAGGTCGGCAGCGACAGGACGCAGGCCGGGCAAGTCGTGTTGCGGGCTGCGCGCCAGGCCGTACACGTCCCAGCCGTTTTGCAGAAGTTCGATGGCGAGGTTGCTGCCAGCGATACCGCTGGCTCCTACTACTAATGCTGTCTTGTTCATCGCGGGCTCGCTTCTGTGATGGAAGCCGTCAGTCTACTTCGGTCTCGCGTTGTGCGTAGCGCGTTCGGCGCTACAAGGTCTTGACAAAAGCACGTACGCCGCCGAGCAGCATCTCGACCGCCATCGCCGTCAGGATCAATCCCATCAGGCGCTCGAACGCCGTCATCACTTGCGGGCCGAGCGCCTTCTGCAGCCGTTCGGCGCCGAGGAACACCACCAGCCACACCACCGCCACCGCGGCCAGCGCGGCGACGTTGATCATCACTTCCCCTTTCGTCTCGTGCGACAACAGCAGCACGGTGGCCAGTGCCGACGGGCCGGCCAGCGCCGGTATCGCCAGCGGCACGATGAACGGTTCGCCGCCGTCGGTCTTGCCAAGCACGCCGTCCGGATGCGGGAACACCATGCGAATGGCAATCAGCAACAGGATCACGCTGCCGCCGATGCGCAGCGAGACTTCGGACAGCTGCAAGGCCGTCAGCAAGTGGCGGCCGAAGAACATGAACACCAGCAGCACGATGAAGGCGATCGCGCACTCGCGCAGCACGATGCGCGGGCGGCGCGCGCGCTCGACCGGCGCCAGCGCGGTGACGAAGATCGGCACGTTGCCGAAAGGATCGGTCACGAGCAGCAGAAGAATGAAGGTCTGGAGGAAGCTTTGGGTCATAAGTTGCTCGACTGGCACGCTGGTGTCAGGTCTGACATTAAGACATTCAGGCGCGAATGTCTTAATGTCAGACCTGACACCAGCTTTTGATGGGCAAGAAAAAGGGCCAGAGTCGCGTGTACTCTGGCCCCGTGTTGCGTGTGCTATCGGCGTGCGGTTCAGGCCTGGCCGCTGCCCTTTTTCATCCACGCGGCCAGCTGGTGCGGACGCAGGCCGTCGTAGTTCTCGAACGGCTGGTGGATCCACGGGTTGTGCGGCAGCTCTTCGAGGAAGTAGTCAGGCTTGATCGACGAAGTGCCCTTGACCCATATGACGGCCGACTTAACCTCGGTGACGCCGTCGAAATTGTCGGCCAGATGGCGCGTGACCTTGTCGAGCGTGACGCCGGAATCGGCCAGGTCGTCGACCAGCAGGATCTTGCCGCCCAGCGGGCCCTTCGTCATCGTCATGTACTTGGCGATGTCGAGGTCACCGCGCACGGTGCCGGCTTCTTCGCGGTAGGAACTGGTCGACAGGATCGCCAGCGGCACATCGAAGATGCGCGAGAAGACGTCGCCCGGACGCACGCCGCCGCGCGCCAGGCACAGCACCTGGTCGAACTTCCAGCCCGATTCGTAGACCTTCAGCGCCAGGCGCTCGATCAGCGTGTGGTACTCGTCCCAGGATACCCAGAGGTCCGTGTCGGTCGATTGTGGGGTTGTCATGCTCGTTCTCTTCTTATGTCGATCGGTTATTCAAACGGGTGGCGCAGGACGATGGTCTCTTCGCGGTCAGGACCGGTCGATACCATGTCGACCGGAACACCGACCAGCTCTTCGATGCGCTTGATGTAGGCGCGCGCGGCGGCAGGCAGCTCGGCCAGCGACTTGGCGCCGACCGTGTTCTCTTTCCAGCCCGGCATCTCTTCGTACACCGGCACGCAGCGCGCCGCGTCCTCGGCGCCGACCGGGAAGATGTCGACATCGCGGCCGTCGATCTTGTAGCCGGTGCACAGCTTGAGCGACTCGATGCCATCCAGGACATCGAGCTTGGTCAGGCACATGCCCGACACGCCGTTGATCTGGACGGAACGCTTGAGCAGCGCGGCGTCGAACCAGCCGCAGCGGCGCGCGCGGCCGGTGACGGTGCCGAATTCATGGCCGACGCGCGACAGGTGCTCGCCGACGCCGGCATCGGTCGGCAGCTCGGACGGGAACGGGCCGGAGCCAACGCGCGTGGTGTAGGCCTTGGTGATGCCGAGGATGTAGTGCAGCATGTTCGGCCCAACGCCGGCGCCGGCCGATGCATTACCGGCGACGCAGTTCGACGACGTCACGTAGGGATAGGTGCCGTGGTCGATGTCGAGGAGCGAGCCTTGCGCGCCTTCGAACAGCAGGTTGCCGCCGGCCTTGAAGGTGGCGTGCAGCGCCGACGAGACGTCGCCGACCATCGGTTTGAGGCGCGGCACCAGGGCCATCGCGTCGTCGAACGTCTTCTGATAGTCGACCGCGGCGACCTTCAGGTAATTGGTCAGCACGAAGTTGTGGTAGTCGAGATTCTCTTTGAGCTTCTCGGCGAAGCGCTCTTCATTGAGCATGTCGGCGATGCGGATCGCGCGGCGCGCCACCTTGTCTTCGTAGGCCGGGCCGATGCCTTTGCAGGTGGTGCCGATCTTGTTGTCGCCGCGGGCAGCTTCGCGCGCGACGTCGATGGCAACGTGGTACGGGAGGATCGCAGGACAGGCTTCGGAGATCTTCAGGCGCGAGACGACTTCAACGCCGATCGCCTGCAGCTTGTCGATTTCGCGCATGATGTCCGGGACCGAGACGACCACGCCGTTGCCGATGTAGCAGGCGACGCCTTCGCGCATGATGCCCGACGGGATCAGCTGCAGCGCGGTTTTCTGGCCCTTGATGACCAGCGTATGGCCGGCGTTATGGCCGCCCTGGAAACGCACCACGCCCTTGGCGTGATCGGTCAGCCAGTCGACGATTTTGCCCTTGCCTTCATCGCCCCATTGGGTACCGATGACGACGACGTTTTTTGCCACGTTTTTCTTTGACATCACACTTAGCCTAAGTTTTTGAGAATCCAGTTACTGTCTTCGAGCACGAGTACGCGATCGCACTCGAACTCGTCCTGATCGTCGTCATGACCCGGCAAACTCTGGATCACGACTTCGCCGGCCTTGCGCAGGCCGGCGATCTGCTCGCGCAGTTCGGGCGCATTGCCCCACGGCGCGCGGATGGCGTGTTTGCGCTCGGCGCTCGGCAACAGCCGCGCCAGTTCGCGCAGGTCGAGCGAGAAGCCGGTGGCCGGCCGCGCACGGCCGAACGCTTCGCCGACATGGTCGTAGCGCCCGCCGCGCGCCACCGCGTTCGGCAGGCCCGGCACGTACAGCCCGAACATGGCGCCGCTTTCGTATTGGTAGCCGCGCAGGTCGGCCAGGTCGATCGCCACCTCGGCGCGGCCGAGCGCGGAGCCGGCCAGCGCGGCCAGTTCGGCCAAGGCCTTGATGATGCCCGGGAAGGCCGGCAGCACGTCGCGCGCGCGCGCCAGCACCTCGACGTCGCCGTACAGCTGCGGCAGCGCCAGCAAGGCGTCGCGCGTGACGGCGGCGTAGTTGGCGGTGAGCGCGGCCAGGCCAGGGCTGTCCTTGGCCTGCAGCAGCGCGTACAGCGCCACTTCGTCGTTGCGGGCGGCGGCATCGTCGGCGATGATCGAGCGCAGCAAGCCGGCGTGCGACAGGTCGAGGCGCACTTCGCCAAAGCCTGCCATCGCCAGCGAGGCGAGCGCCAGTTCCTGGATCTCGGCGTCGGCTTCGAGGCCGGCATGGCCGTAGATCTCGGCGCCGATCTGCAGCGGCTCGCGGGTGGCGTGCAGGCCCGATGGACGGGTATGGAGCACGCTGCCGGCGTAGCACAGGCGGGTGACCGAATCGCGATTGAGCAGGTGGGCGTCGATGCGCGCGACCTGGGTCGTCATGTCGGCGCGCAGGCCGAGCATGCGGCCGGAAATCTGGTCGACCAGTTTAAAGGTGCGCAGGTCGGTGTCCTTGCCGGCGCCGGCCAATAGCGAGTCGACGTATTCGAGCAGCGGCGGCATCACCAGCTCGTAGCCGTACAGGCGGAAGTTGTCGAGCATCTGACGACGCAGGTCTTCGATCTTGCGCGCTTCGGAGGGCAAGACGTCGGCGATGTTCTCAGGCAGGAGCCAATTCGGCATGGGCAAAAAGCTTTATTAAAAATCGGTCAAGATGAACCAGAGACGCGCGCACAAACGGCGCGCCGAACCATCAATTTTACCTGAAAATTGAGGGCGACATCCAGTATTGGATTGGGATGGGGGGAATTGCGTTTCGGTCCGGCGGCTACACCGGGGTCTGACCCCATGGGGTCAGACCCCAGACACTACTTCTTGGCTGGCGCCGCCGCGGCGCCACCTGGGCTGCGGAAGTACTTGAAGAACTCGGAGCTCGGATCGAGCACCATCACGTCGCCGCGGTTCTTGAAGGTGCTGCGGTATGCTTCCAGCGAACGGTAGAACTTGTAGAACTCGGGGTTCTTGCCAAACGCTTCGGCGTAGATCTGCGATGCCTTGGCGTCGCCGTCACCTTTGATCTTTTCGGCGTCGCGGAACGCTTCGGCCAGGATCACGGTGCGCTGGCGATCAGCATCGGCGCGGATCTTTTCCGATTCGGCCGAACCGGTCGAACGCAGCTCATTGGCCACGCGGGTACGCTCGGCCTTCATGCGGTCATACACCGAGGCGTTGATCTGCTCGACGTAATCGACGCGCTTCAGGCGCACGTCGACGATCTCGACGCCGATCTGCTTGGCTTCGGCGACGACCTTGACGCGGATCGCTTCCATCACCTTGCCGCGCTCGCCGGAGATCACTTCGCGCACCGTGCGCTTGGTGATCTCGTCGTTCAGCGCCGACTTGACGATCTGGTTCATGCGGTCGCGCGCGCGCGCTTCTTCGCCGCTGAAGCTGACGTAATACAGGCGCGGATCGGTGATGCGCCATTTGACGAAAGCGTCGACCAGAATGTTCTTCTTCTCGGCCGTGATGAAACGGTCGGCGTCGGGCGTGTCGATCGTCAGGATGCGCTTGTCGAGGTACAGCACGTTCTGGAACGGCGGCGGCAGCTTGAAGTGAAGGCCGGGCTGGCTGATCACTTCACGTACTTCACCGAGCGCGAAGACGATCGCGAAGCGGCGCTGGTCGACCACGAATACCGTGGACGAGAGCAGCATCAGGGCAATGAAGCCGGCAACAAACAGGGTAACCAGGCGGTTCATCAGCGGCTCTCCCGATCACGCGAATTCTCGCGGCTGCGGCTGTCCCGATGGCGGATGTTTTCTACTGTCTGCATGGCTTCCTGGGGCGGCGTCGTGACCGGCGCGGCTGGCGCCGGCGCGGTGCGGGTCGTGGCGGCGACATCGTTGGCAGCCGCCTGGGCGATCAGTTTATCGAGCGGCAGGTACAGCAAATTGCTGCCGGACTTGGCGTCCACCAGCACCTTGCTCGCGCTGCTGAAGATCGTCTGCATCGTGTCGAGGTACATGCGGTCGCGCGTGACGCCCGGCGCCTTCTGGTATTCGCTCAGCACGGACGTGAAGCGGGCGGCGTTACCGGTGGCGTTTTCGACCACCATGGCGCGGTACGCCTCGGCTTCCTGGGTCAGGCGGATGGCGTTACCGCGCGAGCTAGGAATGACGTTGTTGGCGTAAGCCTCGCCTTCGCTGCGGGCGCGGGCGCGGTCCTGGCCAGCCTTGACGGCGTCGTCGAAGGCGCTTTGCACCTGCTCCGGCGGCTGCACGCTCTGCATCGTCACATTGGTGATCTGCGCGCCCAGGGCGTAGCGGTCGACGATCGACTGCATCAGCTTGTGGGTGTCGATGGCGACCTTCTCGCGCCCTTCGTACAAGACGAAGTCCATCTTGCTCTTTCCGACCACTTCGCGGATTGCCGTTTCGGCGATCTGGCGGATGGTGTCGTCGTCGTGGTCGCGGTTGTTGAAGATCCACGCGACGGGATCCTTCAGCGTGTACTGCACTGCGAACTGGATGTCGATGATGTTTTCGTCGTCGGTGAGCATCAGCGATTCTTTCGAATTCTTCGCGCGCACCGAACCGCGGTAGCCCACTTCGGCGGTGCGGACCTGCGACACGTTGACGATCTCGTGCGACTGGAACGGGTACGGCCAGCGCCAGTTGAAGCCCGCGCCGGTGGTGTGACTGAGCTTGCCGAAGGTGGTGACGACGGCCGACTGGCCTTCCTGCACGATGAAGGCGCCGCTGGCGAGCCAGATGAAAACGATGACCGCGCCGACCACGCCGGCGGTGAGGCCGGCGCCTTTCATGTCGGGACGATAGCCGCCCGGCTCGGGCGTGCCGCCGTTGTTCTTCTGGCCGAACATGCGGTTCAGGCGCGCGTTGAAGTCGCGCCACATCTGGTCGAGGTCCGGCGGACCCTCCCCCGGCTTCCTGCCTTCTTGTTTTTTATTGTCGCCTTCAGGCCGGCGGCCCCAACGAGGATCGTTGAGCGACAATTTGACGCCGAGGCGCCTGATCAGGGAAACGAGCATGCTATCGTGGTCCGGCGTTGGTTGAAATACTATCGGAAGACGCTTCTTCTGCTTCTTCTGCTTCTTCTTCGGGCGCATCGTCGCCGGCATCGTCCTGACGATCGAACCGATGGGTCAGACCTGGCGCCGCCTTGGCCGCTTCTACAACTGCTTCGCGCAGCAGGTCGAGGCCTTCGCCGGTCCTGGCGCTGAGAAAAACGCGGCTGATTTTATCATATTCATCACGCTCGATCGCCGGCTCGAGGCCGGCTGCATCGATCTTGTTCCAGACGAGGATCTGCGGAATATGGTCGGCGCCGATTTCCTTGAGCACCAGGTTGACCTGGTCGATCTGCTCCATGCGCACGGGGCTGGCGCCGTCGACAACGTGCAGCAGCAAGTCGGCGTGGATGGTTTCTTCCAGCGTGGCGCGAAACGCCGCCACCAGCTGGTGCGGCAGCTCGCGCACGAAACCGACCGTGTCGGACATGACGACGTTGCCCACTTCCTGGCCCAGGTAAAGCCGGCGCGAGGTGGTATCGAGGGTAGCGAACAGCTGGTCGGCGACGTACACGCCGGCCTTGGTGAGGGCATTGAACAGGGTCGACTTGCCGGCGTTGGTGTAGCCGACCAGCGACACCGAAAAAGTGGTGTTGCGGCCGCGCGAACGGCGCTGGGTCTCGTGCTGCTTGCGCAGCTTGACCAGGCGCGCGCGCAGCGCCTTGACGCGCTCGCCGATCAGGCGGCGGTCGGTCTCGAGCTGGGTTTCACCCGGGCCGCGCAGGCCGATACCGCCCTTCTGGCGCTCGAGGTGAGTCCAGCCGCGGATCAGGCGCGTGGCCAGGTGCTGCAGCTGGGCCAATTCAACCTGCAGCTTGCCCTCGTGGCTCTTGGCGCGTTGCGCGAAGATGTCGAGGATCAGGCTGGTGCGATCGAGCACGCGCACGTTGATGCGCTTTTCGAGGTTGCGCTGCTGGGCAGGCGAGAGCGCATGGTTGAAGATGACGATTTCGATGTTGTCGGCGAGGACGGCCTGGCCGATTTCGTCGGCCTTGCCGCTGCCGACGAAGTAGGCAGCGTCCGGACTGGAACGCCTGGCGGTGATGGTCGTGATCGGCACGGCGCCGGCCGACTGGGCGAGCAGCGACAGCTCTTCAACGCTGGCGTCAAAATCGCCAGCGCCGAAGTCGATGCCGACTAAGGCTGCGCGCATATGCTCTGTGCCTGGGCCATGGCCGCCGCGCCCGAAGCCTTATTCAGCTTCCGCCTCGAGGTTCAGGTTGACGGCGCGCGCCGGTACGACGGTGGAGATCGCATGCTTGTAGACCATTTGGGTAACGGTGTTACGCAGCAGTACAACGTACTGGTCGAAGGACTCGATGTGTCCCTGAAGTTTGATGCCGTTGACCAGGTAGATCGAAACGGGAACGTGTTCCTTGCGCAAGGCATTAAGGAATGGGTCTTGTAACAGTTGCCCTTTGTTGCTCATGACAGCTCCGTGTGTTGTTGTAGTTCAAAAATTGGAGGCGACTCGGGCGATTTCAAGTGTTAATACTGATCTTTCCTCAAGACGCCAAAGATGTCGTTAAGCCACTGTAACCTGTTTTGCCAGTTCCTGTCGTACGCCCGGCCGTTATTTCTGCGTTTTGGCAAACGGATTCTTACCTACGCGCAATTCGATTCGCAGCGGTGTGCCGACCAGGTTAAACGTGTCGCGGAAATGCTTTTCCAGGTAACGTTTGTACGGTTCGCCGACCGAGTCGAGCGCATTGCCGTGGATGACGATGATCGGCGGATTCTGCCCGCCCTGGTGGGCGTAACGCAGCTTCGGCCTGATCGAACCCTTGCGGCGCGGCTCCTGCTTTTCGACCGCCTCGATCAGCGCGCGCGTCAGGCGCGGCGTCGACAGGTCGGCGGTGGCGGCGGCGTAGGCGGCGTCGACCGACTTCATCAACGGACCAATGCCGCTGTTCTTCAGCGCCGAGATGAAGTGCGTCTTGGCGAACGACAGGAAATCGAGCTTGCGGTCGATGTCGATCTTGATCTCGTCGCGCTCGTCCGAGCGCAAGCCATCCCACTTGTTAACAGCCACCACCAGCGCGCGTCCCGTTTCGAGGATGAAGCCGGCGATGTGGGCGTCCTGCTCGGAAATGTCCTGCTGCGCATCGAGCAGCAGGATGACGACGTTCGCTTCCGAAATCGACTGCAGGGTTTTGACGACCGAAAACTTCTCGATCGCTTCGAATACCTTGCCGCGGCGGCGGATGCCGGCCGTGTCGATCAGCGTGTAGTTCTTGCCGTCGCGTTCGAACGGCACCTCGATCGAGTCGCGCGTGGTGCCCGGCATGTCGAAGGCGATCACGCGCTCTTCGCCGATCAGGGTGTTGACCAGGGTCGACTTGCCGACGTTCGGGCGGCCGACGATGGCGATCTTGACGCCGCGCTCGGCCGGCGCGAGTTCCTCGGCATCGTCCGGACGCGAGGCGAACGCTTCGTTGAGCGCTTCCTCGACCAGGTCGTTGACACCGTCGCCATGGGCGGCGGAAATGACGTACGGGTCGCCCATGCCGAGCTCATAGAAATCGGCGACGACGGCGCTGTACTTCATGCCCTCGCCCTTGTTGACGACCAACATGACCTTGCGGCCTGACTTGCGCAGGAAGTCGGTGATGGTCTTGTCGTGCGGCGTCATGCCCTGGCGGCCGTCGACGATGAACACGACGACGTCCGCTTCGGCGACGGCCTGCTTGGTCTGCAGGGCCATCTGGTGCATGATGCCTTCCTTCGCGACCGGCTCGAAACCGCCGGTGTCGATGACCAGGAAGGGGCGCTCGCCGACGCGGCCTTCGCCGTAGTGGCGATCGCGCGTCAGGCCAGGCAAGTCTGCCACGAGGGCGTCACGCGAGCGCGTGAGGCGATTGAATAAGGTCGATTTCCCGACGTTGGGGCGACCAACTAATGCTATTACCGGCTTCATGGTGTTATTCGACCGCGATTGCGGTCACAGTCCCAGATTGTGTTTGAAAAATCAGATTCGAGCCAGCGACCAGCGGTACCGTTTTGACCGGGCTCCCGTCAGTTGCCGCACGTGCTAAAAAGGCGCCATCTTCCCGTGACAGGAAATGGATGAAGCCCTGGTAATCGCCGACCGCGACAGCGCGGCCGTACGAGACCGGCGTCGACAGACGCCGGTAGCTCAGCTTGTCGTTCTTCCAGGCGCTGGTGCCGCCGTCGCGATTGAAGGCGGAGATGGCGCCGTTGTCGGCGACGGCAAACACGAAGCGCTGGTCGGCGGCAACGCCGACGTCGGACGACAATTCCTTGGTCCAGCGGGCAGTGCCGGCGAGCAGGTCGAAGCAGCCGACCCGGCCCTGGTACGAGACGGCGCAGACGTCGCTCTCGATCACCACCGGGGTGCCGCCGATGTCGGTGACGCGTTCAAGTTCGGTGGCGCCGCGCGCTTCGCCGACGGCGACTTCCCAGCGCGGCGCGCCGGTGGCGACGATCAGCGACAGCAGCTTGCCGCCCGGCTGGGCGATCAGGACGTCCTTGCCGGCCATCACCATGCCCGGCGCGTTACGCAAGGTGAGCGGCGGCGACGGGCGCTGCACGGTCCACTTCTTTTCGCCCGTCCTGGCGTCGAGGCCGATGATGCGGTTGTCGATCGAGCGCACCACCACGAAGCCCTGCCCCACCGCCGGCGCCGACAGCACTTCGCTGGACGCCTGCGCGGTCCACAACGGCTTGCCGTCCATGCTGAAAGCCATCACGGCACCCTTGGCGCCGCCGACGGCGAGCATGGTGCCGTCGGAGCCGATGCCGGCCGTCAGCGGCTTGTCGGCCTTGATGCGCCAGACGACGCGGCCGGTGACGGAGTCGACGCGCGCGATGGCGCCGTCGCCGCCGGCGACCAGCAGTTCGGTGCCGACCAGCGCCGGCGACAGGATGAAATCGTTGGCCTTGCCGATGTCGAGTTTCCATGCGGTGCGCACTGCCATCGCGCCCTTCAGCTCGACCAGCGGCGCCGGCAGGTTGGTCTTCGATTTTGACGCAAAAGGATTGAGCGAACTCAGGCTTGGCATGCTTGGCAGGGACGAACAGCCCGCCATCAGCGCCAGCGCACTCAGGCCAACCAGTTTCTGGGTAATACGCATAGTCTTCTAACCTTGTTCTTGGACTTGTTGTAGTACTGGTAGTTGCAGCTTGCAGCGATCAGGCGGCCGGCTTGACCGTCACCGCCGGCACGCTGCCGCCGATCGACTCGAGCTTGACTTCGACGAGCTTGCGGCCAGGACTTCTCTCGCCCATCGCTGTCAGCGCCGCCAGGTAGGCGGTGCGGGCGTCGGCCAGCTTGTTCTGCGCCACCAGGATGTCGCCCTTGCGGTCGGCCACCGAGCCGGCAAACTGCGCCGGGAATTCGACGGCGAGCACCTTGAGGCCTTCATCGTAGGCTTTTTCGTCGAGCAGGATGCCGGCCAGGCGCAGGCGCGCGATCGCCTTGTACTCGTCGTTGCCGTGCTCGATGGCCCATAGCAGCTGGGTTTTCGCAGTCTTCAGGTCGTTGGCGTCGAACGCGGCCTTGGCGGCGACCAGCGCGGCCATCGGGCCGTAGGCGGTCGAGCCGAACTTGTTCTCGATGTCGGCGGCGATGCGCTGCACCTTGACGTTGTCCTTGTCGGCCAGCGACTTGTTGAGGTCTTCGTACAGCACCGACGCGTCGGCGGCCTGGCTGGACTGGTGCGACTTCCAGAAGTTGTAGCCGGCAAACGACGCCAGCGCGATGATCAGCACCCACGTCAAGACGTTGCCGTACTTGTTCCAGAACGCCTTCAGGTCGGCCAATTGTTCTTGTTCTTCGAGATCGTATGCCATGGATTTGTCTAGTAGAGGTTAAGGAATATGTATGCTGCCGGGCAGCTCAATGATGGTAGTGCACGTGTTCGTGGTCGTGATCGTCGCCGACGATCTGGTCGACCAGGTACTCGACGACGTCGTCGAACGGCACCGTGGCCTGCTGCGTGTCGGTGGCGCTGCCGCGCATCGCCTTGATCGCCGCCACGTGGTTGGCGACTTCGTCGTCACCGAGGATGACGGCGAACGCGGCGCCGCTGGCGTCGGCCTTCTTCATCTGCGTCTTGAAGCTGCCGGCGCCGCTCGCCGCCGCGCAATGTAGCACAACATCGAGTCCGGCATCGCGAATTCTCTCGGCCAGCACGAACGCCTGCATCTGCGCCGTCTCGCCCTGGTGCACCATGTAGACGTCGCATTGCGACGGCGCGGCGCTCTCGCCGGCCGACTTCATCAGTTCGATCAGGCGCTCCATGCCCATCGCGAAACCGACCGCAGGGGTAGGCTTGCCGCCGAACATTTCGATCAGCGGGTCGTAGCGCCCGCCGGCGCAGACGGTGCCCTGGGCGCCGAGCTCGTCGGTGACGAATTCGAACACGGTGCGGTTGTAGTAGTCGATGCCGCGCACCAGGCGCGTGTTGACGACGTACGGCACGTTGTTGTGGTCTAAGATCTTCTTGACGCCGTTAAAGTGCGCCAGCGACTCGCCTTCGAGATAGTCGAGCAGCTTCGGCGCGCCGTTGACCAGGTCCTGCATCGCCGGATTCTTGGTGTCGAGGATGCGCAGCGGATTGGTGTGCAGGCGGCGCTTCGCTTCGGCGTCGAGCGTGGCTTCATTCGCTTCGAAGTAGGCGATCAGGTCGGCGCGGTGGCGCAGGCGCTCGGCGGCGTCGCCGATCGAGTTCAGTTCGAGGCGGATGTTTTCCAGGCCGAGGTCGTCCCACAGGCGGCGGCACATCATGATCAGCTCGGCATCGATGTCCGGGCCGGTGAAGCCGATCGCTTCGGCGCCGAACTGGAAGAACTGGCGATAGCGGCCGCGCTGCGGGCGCTCGTGGCGGAACATCGGGCCCTTGTACCACAGGCGCTTCGGGCCGTCGTAGACGAGGTTGTGTTCGAGCACGGCGCGCACGGTGCCGGCGGTGCCCTCAGGGCGCAAGGTCAACAGGTCGCCGTTCATCGAATCGGTGAACGAGTACATTTCCTTTTCGACGATGTCGGTGACGGCGCCGATGGCGCGGGCGAACAGGCCAGTCTGTTCCAGGATCGGCGTGACGATCTTCTGGTAGCCGTAGCTTTTCAGGATCGACTCGGTGGTGTTTTCCAGCAGTTCCCACAGCGGCGCTTCGGCCGGCAGCATGTCGTTCATGCCCTTAACTGCGACGATTTTTTCAGGTTTCTTGTTCTCGGACATCTCTATCTTCGCTTCTATGAATTCTGTTGCTCTGTAATTTCAGAATGTCGCCAAGGAGTCCCGGCTTGCAAGCCGGGACCGTTTCGCCGGCGAGCGGCATGCCGCTCTAAACCCCGGCGACACCTACCATTTTTTCAGGCTTGCGCATATTATTTTTTACCGTAATTCGTTTGCACGTAGTTCAGGACAATCGCCTGGAATTCCTGGACGATGTTTTCGCCACGCAGGGTGACTGTTTTCTGGCCGTCGACAAATACCGGCGCGGCCGGCGATTCGCCCGTGCCAGGCAGGCTGATGCCGATGTTGGCGTGCTTCGATTCGCCAGGACCGTTGACGATGCAGCCCATCACGGCCACGTTCATCGCCTCGACGCCCGGATAGGATAGTTTCCACTCCGGCATCTGCTCGCGCAGATACGTCTGGATGTTGTCGGCCAGCTCCTGGAACGTCGTCGACGTGGTGCGTCCGCAACCTGGGCAGGCGATCACCATCGGCGCGAACTTGCGCAGGCCCATCGTTTGCAGGATTTCCTGGCCGACGATCACTTCGCGGGTGCGGTCGCCGCCCGGTTCGGGGGTGAGCGAAATGCGGATGGTGTCGCCGATGCCTTCCTGCAGCAGCACCGACAGTGCAGCAGTCGAGGCGACGATGCCCTTGCTGCCCATGCCCGCTTCGGTCAGGCCCAGGTGCAGCGGGTAATCGCAACGGCGCGCCAGCTCGCGGTAGACGGCGATCAGGTCCTGCACGCCGGACACCTTGCACGACAGGATAATCTTGTCGCGCGCCAGGCCCAGTTCCTCGGCGCGTACGGCGTTGTCGATGGCCGACGTGATGAGCGCTTCATACATCACCGCCTGCGCGCTCCAGGGCTGGGCCCGGCCGGCGTTTTCATCCATGATGCGCGCCAGCAGCGACTGGTCGAGACTGCCCCAGTTGACGCCGATGCGCACCGGTTTGTCGTACTGCGCGGCCACTTCGATCATCTGCGCGAACTGGCTGTCGCGCTTGGCGCCCTGCCCCACGTTGCCCGGATTGATGCGGTACTTCGACAACGCGCGCGCGCACTCCGGGAAGTCGCGCAGCAAGGTGTGGCCGTTATAGTGGAAGTCGCCGACCAGCGGCACGTTGATGTCCATCTTGTCGAGCTGCTCGCGGATGAACGGCACGGCGGCGGCCGCTTCCGGCTTGTCGACGGTGATGCGCACCAGTTCGGAGCCGGCGCGCGCCAGCTCCTTGATCTGGATCGCGGTGCCGATGACGTCGGCCGTGTCGGTGTTGGTCATCGACTGCACCACCACGGGGGCGTCGCCGCCGACCCAGACGCGGCGTTCGCCATGGGCCACCAGCACGGAGCGGCTGAGGCGCCGCGCGAGCGGGCCGGAAGGTATCGCTAAATTCGAAGAAGACATAAGCGTAAGCAGATCACTTGAGGTTGACGCGCGACACGCTGCTGCCTGCCACCGGTGGCAATGCAACGGCGGCGCCGCGCAAGGTGGCGCTGACGGCGGACGGCTTGCCGACCACCAGCGTGACCGGCTCGGTAATGTCGAACGTTTCGGTGCTGCCGGCCCTGACCAGGCGCGAAATGAGCGGGGCGCCGGCGGCGCGCCGCACTTCGATCCACGAATCTTCGCGCACGTTGACGACCAGCGCGTTGGCGCCGGCGGCAACGGCTGCCGCGGCTGCAGGTGTGGCGGCCGGCGCAACGTTGGCGGCCGGCGATCCGGCCGTCGCCGTGCTCGGCGGCGGCACCGAAATCAGCGGCACCGACGGGTTTTGCAGGGCATTCGTTTCCATCGTCGGCGTCGCGGCGGCCGCGGCCGGCGCCTGCACCAGCGCCGGATTCGGCTGCAGCACGGCGGTCGAGGCGACCGGCGTGGCCGGCGCCGTACCGCGCGAGATCAGGCCGGACAACAGGCCAAAGTGCCAGGCGGCAGCGCCGGCGGCAACGACGAGGACGAGGGCGATCGGCACGATCGGCAGCGACGCGCGCTTGCCGGAGCTAGGAAAGCGCACCTCGGCGAATGAAGCCGGCTTCGGCTCGCGGCGCACGGTGGTGCCGGTGGCATCGGTCGGGCCCGGCGCCTCGAGGGCGATCTGGGCCACCAGCGGCATCGGGTCGAGCTTGACGATCTTGGCGTAGGCGCGCACGAAGCCGCGCACCACGGCGGGACTGGGCAGCGAAGCGTAGTCGCCCGCTTCCAGCGCGACCACCTGGCGCACCGCCAGCTTGAGCTGGTCGGCAACCTGTTCGACGGTCCAGCCCATTGCCTCGCGCTGGGCCGCCAAGGTTCTGCCTGGCACGCCGTGGTTATCCGGCGCCGCCGGCTGTTCTGCCCACTCTGAACTCATTGTCGATCCTGTTTCACTCATCAAATGCACCGCGCTGGAAAGCCGCATACTCGGGAGAGCCGGGATGGTGCCGGCGCAACATGGTGCCGAGGCTGGCCTCGGATGCCTTGTCGCCCAGCTTGCGGTCGATCCGCATCGCCAACCACAGCACGTCCGGCGACAAACTGTCGAGCTTGGCCGCTGCCTTGACGCGATTGATAAAAAATCCGGCGCGCGTATAGTCGCGCCGCTCATAGTAAACCCGCGCCAGGTTGGCGTTGGTGGCAGGATGATCGGGCTCGTAGCGCAAGGCGTCAAGCAAATAGCGTTCCGCCGCCTCGAGGTTCTTCATTTTCAGGCTGCACGAGCCGGCATTGAGCATCGCCTTGACGGGCGAGGCGTAAGCCGGATTCTTCAGCGCCGACTCGAACAGGGCGATGCCCTGCGCGCCCTTGCCCTGCTGGCACAGGAAGGAGCCATAGTTGTTGGCCAGCTCGGGATTGGCCGGCGCCAGCTTGATGGCGCGCTGGAAATTCTCGTCGGCCAGCGCCGTCTGGCCAAGCTGCGAATAGATCAGCGCGCGCACGCCGTACGCATCGGCAAAGTCCGGCTGGATGGCGATGGCCTGCTTGACTTCGTCGAGCGCCACTTCGAGCTTGCCGTCCTGGAAATAGCCGACCGCCAACTGCAGCCGGATCGACGCGCGCTTTTCCTGCGGGCTCTGGTCGGACGCGGTCTTCAGTTCGCCGTTCGGCGCGCTGGCGCCGCCGCCGGCACAGCCGGCCAGCGCCGCTGCCAGCAGGCCCGCGCCGGCGGCGCGTACGATGCGCGCGCTCAAGAACGGACCTCGACGATGCGGCCAAAGTTGGCGCCGAATTTCTGCTTGTATTCGTCCATTTTCTCCATCCGTTGCTGCACGCGGGTGCGGTCCTGCACTTCGCCGGCCAGCTGGCCGCAGGCGGCGTCGATATCGTCGCCGCGCGTCTTGCGAATGGTGGTCACGAGCCCGCCATCGATCAACACCTGGGCGAACGCCTTGATGCGCGGATTCTTCGAGCGCAGCAGGCCCGACTCCGGGAACGGGTTGAACGGGATCAGGTTGAACTTGCACGACACGCCGACGACCGGGTCATTGACCAGCGCCAGCAGCTCGCGCGCGTGCTCGTCGCTGTCGTTGACGCCGTCGAGCATGCAGTATTCGAACGTGATAAAGTCGCGCGGCGCGAATGCGAGATAGCGCCTGCAGGCAGCCATCAGTTCGCGCAGCGGATACTTCTTGTTGAGCGGGACCAGGCCGTCGCGCAGCGCATCGTTCGACGCGTGCAGCGACACGGCCAGCGCCACCGGCACTTCCTGCGACAGCTTGTCCATGTTCGGCACCACGCCCGAGGTCGACAAGGTAACGCGGCGGCGCGACAGGCCGTAGGCGTTATCGTCGAGCATGAGTTTGAGCGCGGTGACGGTCGGCTCGAAGTTGAGCAAGGGCTCGCCCATGCCCATCATGACGACGTTGGTGATCTGGCGCTCGCCTTTCGGCCCCGGCTCGATGCCCTTGGTGCGGCGCAACTCGAACTCGGCCATCCACAGCTGGCCGATGATCTCGGACACGGTCAGGTTGCGGTTGAAGCCCTGCTTGCCGGTCGAGCAGAAACGGCAGTTGACGGCGCAGCCGGCCTGGGTCGAGATGCACAGGGTGCCGCGATTTTCTTCCGGGATGAACACGGTTTCGACGGCGTTGCCGTTGCCGACGTCGACGAGCCACTTGCGCGTGCCGTCGATCGACGTGTTGTCGCTGATGACGGCGGGCGAGCGCACTTCGGCGCGCGTCTTGAGCTTGTCGCGCAGCGACTTGGCCAGGTCGGTCATGCTGTCGAAGTCGGCCGCGCCGAACTGGTGGATCCAGCGCTGCAGCTGCTTGGCGCGGAACGGCTTCTCACCCAATTCGGCGCAGTAAGCGACGAGTTGCGCGGGATCGAAGTCCAGCAAGTTGGTGAGAGTCGTCATATTCTTTAATCCAAAAAGCCGTCCCCGCGCATAGGGGGCGGCGACAGCCGCCCGGGAACGGCAGGGCGTTAGCCCTTGTTACTGATTACTTCACTTCTGGGAAGAAGTAAGCGATTTCAACTTTTGCAGCGTCGACAGCGTCCGAACCGTGGACGGCGTTGGCGTCGATCGAATCGGCGAAATCGGCGCGGATGGTGCCTTTTTCAGCTTTTTTCGGATCGGTCGCGCCCATCAGGTCGCGGTGAGCGATGACAGCGTTTTCGCCTTCCAGCGCCTGGATCATGACTGGGCCGGAGACCATGAAGTCAACCAGGTCCTTGAAGAAGCCGCGCTCTTTATGGGCGGCGTAGAAGCCTTCAGCTTGCTCGCGCGACAGTTGGGTCATGCGGGCAGCGACGATCTTCAGGCCAGCGCCTTCGAAACGGCTGTAGATTTGGCCGATGACGTTTTTTGCAACTGCGTCAGGTTTGATGATCGACAGGGTGCGTTCGATTGCCATGTGTAAAAACTCCAATAAAAAGAAAGGTTTAAATCGAGAAAATAGGAACTCAATCAACCTTTGATTTTACCATATAACACCCCATCTGACCGATATTGCACCTGCGGCTGCGGAAGTGCTAGAGTGGCGCGTGTCAATCTGCTGGTCATTGCGAGCGATTCTGCGCGCTTTTTTCGCCGTGTGCTATTCTTTTAGCGAGCTTCACCCTTTTTCACGTATCGGAGGCACTATGATTCCAACCATGCAACAAGGCTACGAATATGCGGTAGATACCCAGGCGGTACGCCATCGCGTCTTGCGCAATACTTACTGGCTGCTGGCGCTGTCGATGATCCCGACCATCCTGGGCGCCTTCGTCGGCGTCACGATGCAAGTGCCGATTCCAACCGGCATGATGGGCTTCGTGCTGTTCATGGCCGTTGCATTCGGCTTCATCTACGCCATCAACAAGACCAAGGATTCGGCCGCCGGCGTCGCTTTCCTGCTCGGCTTCACGTTCTTCATGGGCCTGCTGCTGACGCCGCTGCTGCGCCATACGCTCGGCTACAGCAACGGCGGCAGCCTGATCATGACCGCGTTCGGCGGCACCGCCTGCATCTTCGCGGTGATGGCCAGCGTCGCCACCGTGTCGAAGCGCGATTTCTCGATGATGGGCAAGTGGCTGATGGCCGGCGTGATCGTGCTGATCCTGGCATCGGTGGCCAACATCTTTCTTGGCATGTCGGCGCTGTCGATCGTCATCTCGGTGATGGCCATCGGTATCTTCTCGGCCTTCATCCTGTATGACGTGCAGCGCATCGTCAACGGCGGCGAGACGAACTACATCACCGCCACCTTGTCGATCTACCTCGACGTGTACAACATCTTCACCGCGCTGCTGTCCTTGCTCGGCATCGGTGGCGGCAGCCGCGAATAAGACGGCGGCGCTGCAAATCAAAAGCCGACCCGCGGGTCGGCTTTTTTACGTCTCGAGAATTGCTGCCCGGCTCGAAACCGCGGTGTCGAAACCGCGGTGTCAGACCTGACACCGGAACTATCGGGGCAACTCGAACACCGCCATCGATTCGACGTGGGAGGTGTGCGGGAACATGTTGACGACGCCCGCCTTCTTCAGCACGTAGCCGGCTTCATGGGCCAGGATGCCGGCGTCGCGCGCCAGGGTCGACGGGCTGCACGAGACGTAGACGATGCGCTCGGGCAGCATGTCCGGATGGCTGGCGCGCAGCCCGGCCAGTGCTTGCGCCAGGGCCATGGCGCCGTCGCGCGGCGGATCGATCAGCATGCGGTCGAACTTGCCCAGCGCAACGAGGTCTTCGGTGGTGACGTCGAACAGGTTGCGCGTGAGGAAGCTGGTCTTGGCCGACAGGCCGTTCGCCCTGGCGTTGTCGAGCGCGCGCTCGGTCAAGCTGGCGCTGCCTTCGATGCCGACCACTTCGGCGCAGCGGGTCGCCAGTGGCAAGGTGAAATTGCCCAGGCCGCAGAACAGGTCGGCGACGCGGTGCTGCGGCTGCACGTCGAGCAGGCGCAGCGCGCTCGACACCAGTACCCGGTTGATCATGTGGTTGACCTGGGTGAAGTCGACCGGCTTGAACGGCATCTTGACGCCGAATTCGGGCAAGGTGTAGAACAGCTCTTTGCCGAGCGGATAGAACGGCGCGGCCGTCTCCGGGCCCTTGGTCTGCAGCCACCACTGGATGGTCCACTGGTCGGCGAAGGCCTTCAACAGCGTCTGGTCGGCGGGCGTCAGTGGCGCCATGATGCGCAGCACCATTGCGGTAACTTCCTCGCCGACGGCCACTTCGATCTGCGGCATCTGGTCGTAGATCGACAGCGCGCCGATCAGCGCGCGCAGCGGCAGCAACATCGCCTCTATGTGCGGCGGCAAAATTTTGCATTGGGTCATGTCGGCAACGAAGGCGGAGCGCTTTTCGTGGAAGCCGACCAGCACCGTGTCCTTCTTGGCCACGTGGCGCACCGACAGCCGCGCCCGGTAGCGATAGCCCCAGGTCGGGCCGTACATCGGGCGCATGATGTTTTCCGCCTTGACCTTGCTGATATGCCAGAGGTTGTCTTCCAGCACGCGCTGCTTCATCGCCACCTGGGCCGATGGCTCCAGGTGCTGCATCGAGCAGCCGCCGCAACTGTCGAAATGCGGGCACTTGGGCGCGACCCGCATCGGCGTGGCGCGGTGCAATTCGGTCATCCGCGCCGCCTCCCAGTTCTTCTTTTTCTTGAACGTCAAAAAGCTGACGCGCTCGCCGGGCAAGGCGCCTTCGACGAAAATCACCTTGCCGCTGGAGCCGTCCTCGTTTTGCAGGTGGCCTACGCCGCGCGCATCCATGTCGAGGGATTTGATGTCAATCTGAATGTCTGGCATAGCGATTCGGCAATAAGAGTCGGCGGGCGCATGGTGCCGGCGGACGATGAATAGTGGGGAAACAAGCGGACTGCGAGCCGTTCAGCCCGGGCGCATCATAGCAAGGAATCGCGCACCACGCCACGGGCGGCCATCGCCCGCTTCAGCTTGACGAGGGCTTCCTGCTGGATCTGGCGCACCCGTTCGCGCGTGACGCCCATTTCCTCGGCCAGCGTTTCAAGCGTGGCCGGATCGTCATTGTCAAGGCCGAACCGGCGCATGACGACGATGCGCTGCTTGTCGGGCAGCTTGGTGAGCCAGTCGCGCACCAGCACCGTCATTTCGTGGTGTTCGGCGCGCGCATCGGGGGTGTCGTCGGCGTCGCCGGGCAGCATGTCCATCAGGCTCGACTGCGGGTCGTTGTCGAGCGGCGCGTCGAGCGAGGTGGCGTGCTCGGACAGCGCCAGGATGTCCTGCACCTCCTCGACCGGGCGGCCGACCAGGTGGGCGATGTCTTCGGCGGTGGCGTCCTTGCCATTGTGGTGCTGGGCTTCGAGGTGGTACTTGGCGCGCAGCACCTGGTTCAGCTCGCGCACCATGTGCACCGGCAGGCGCACCGTACGCGCCTGGTTCATGATGGCGCGCTCGATGCTTTGGCGGATCCACCAGGTGGCGTAGGTGGAAAAGCGAAAGCCGCGCTCGGGCTCGAACTTGTCGATGGCGCGCATCAGGCCGATGTTGCCCTCCTCGATCATGTCGAGCAGCACGACGCCGCGGTTGATGTAGTGCTTGGCGATCGACACCACCAGGCGCAGGTTGTGTTCGATCATCGTCTGGCGCGCGCTGAAGTCGCCCGACTTGGCCAGCGTGGCGAAATGGACTTCCTGGGGCGCGGTCAACAGCGGCCGGGTGCCGATCTGGTTCAGGTAATGCTGGGTGGTGTCGGTCGAGAGCTCGGCCGCCAGGACTTTCTTCAGTTCATCGACGCTGGCCAGCGCCACACCGGGCCCGGGCGCCGCATCCTGATCGGGGCGCTCGCCCTCGTCCGGATCGATCACGCTGTCGTCCGACGGGCCGTCAGCGAAATCGTCCGAACCCGAATCGTCTTCCGGCTGGTGCGGCGGCATTGTCATGGGCGTTTCATGGCATCGGCTTAGCGGGTTGGCAGGAACCTGGACGGATCGACCGGTTTGCCCTGCTGGCGAATTTCAAAGTGCAGTTTGACCGAATCGGCGTCCGAATCGCCCATCTCGGCGATCATCTGGCCCTTGTTTACGTTCTGGCCTTCTTTCACGACAATGCTGCGGTTGTGAGCGTAGGCCGACAGCAAGCTGTTGCTATGCTTGACGATCACAAGGTTACCATAACCGCGGATGCCACTGCCAGCGTACATGACTTTTCCGGCGCCGGCCGCCATCACTTGCTGGCCAGGCCGGCCGGCGATGTCGATGCCCTTGTTCTTGCCTTCGTCGAAGCTGGCGACGATCTTGCCCTCGGACGGCCACATCCAGCTCAGTTTCTCGTCATCGGCCGCGCTGACGGCGCTGCCCTGGACGATGGCCGTGGCCGGTGCGGCGACGACGGCTTTTTCCACTTTCGGCTCCGGCTTGTCGACCTTGTCGGCGTTGTCCGACTTATCCGATTTATCGGCGACCCTGGCGCCGTCGTCTTTCTTCATGTCCGCCAGCGCGGCGTCGCTGTAGGCCCGTTTATCGGCGCGCGGCGCGGTCTTTTTCGGCACCACGGCCACCACCGGGGCCGGACGGCTCTCGGGCATCGCGATCGGCGTCGTTCTCACGGCGGCGCTGTCATGCTCGGGCGGGGCCACGCGCAGGACCTGGTCGACCTTGATGTCGTTCGGGTTGGCCAGGCTGTTCCATGCCACCACGTCGCGGTAATTCTGGCCGTGGTCGAGGGCGATGCGCAGCAAGGTGTCGCCGCGCTTGACGGTATAGGTGCCGCGCGCGTCGTCCTTGGCGTCGTCGGCGGCGGCAGGACGGGTGGCAACGGCGGGCGCAATACGGTCAATGACGGGCGCTTTGCGGTTGGTCGTGTTGCAGGCACTCAGCAATCCCAGGGACAGGGTCAGGGTCAGCAAGGCTAAAGGGCGTGTTTGGTTCATTCTCATCAGTATAGGTGTCGGCAATCCATGGCTTGTCACACAGGCAGCTTAGACGGTGCCGGGGCGCAACGGTACAAAGTGACAAGCTTCGAGTGTTTCACTCATCCAGTCAGCCTTGCCGCAGCGGGTTATCAATTGCAGGTGCTGGACCTGCGCGCCCACCGGCGCGACCAGGCGGCCGCCGATGGCGAGTTGTTCGAGCAACGCCCGCGGGACCTCGAGGCCGGCTGCGGCCAGGATGATGCCGTCGAATGGGGCGACCTGCGGCAGGCCAAGCATACCATCTCCGTAATGCAAGCGCAGGTTAGAAATGCGCAACGGCCGCAAATTCGATTTGGCCAGCTCGTGCAGCGGCCTGATCCGCTCGATCGAGAAGACCTCCTGCGCCACGCAGGCGAGCACGGCGGCCTGGTAGCCGCAGCCGGTGCCGATTTCGAGAACCCGGCCCATCTTGCCGCCGTTGCGCATCACTTCGATCATGCGCGCCACGATGTACGGCTGGGAAATGGTCTGGTGGTGGCCGATCGGCAGCGAGGCGTCGATGTACGCCTGGGCCGACAGCGCCGGCTCGATGAACATGTGGCGCGGCACCCGTTCGAGCGCGGCCAGCACCAGCTGATCCTGCACGCCCTGCTTGGCGACGCGATTGACCATCTGGCGCCGGATGGCGTCCGACACCATCAGATCCGGACGCGGCGCGCTCGGCGTTGCCGGCTGGGCTCGCTGCAGCGCTTCACTGTGCGACTTCGACGGCGCCGCCCGCAAGGACGGGCTCGCATACGGCGCCAGCACCGCGGTACGGGCAGCGTTGCGCGTTGCTGTCTGCGGCGTGGCCACCGGTGCCGGCGAGTAGGCGCCCGGCTTGCGTTCAGCCGGCCGGGTCAGCGACGACAGCGGCAGCGGGAAGTTGCTGTTTTTCGGGGCGCCGAATCGATCTTTCATGCCAAATCCCGTGCCAGCTGAACGAGCTGCGTCTTGTGGGTCAGGTCGACCTGCAGCGGCGTGATCGACACCTGGCCCTGGGCGACGGCGTGAAAATCGGTGCCTTCGCCAGCATCGCGGGTGGCGCCGGGCGGGCCGATCCAGAAGATTTCACGGCCACGCGGGTCGAGCGCGCGGATCACCGGCTCGGCCTGGTGGCGGCGGCCGAGCCGGGTGGCGCGGATCGCACCGAGCTTGTCGTAGGGCAGATTCGGAATGTTCACGTTGAGCAGCCACGGCGCGGCCAGCTCGTCGAAGCGGCGCAGCACGATGTCGCGCGCCAGCCTGGCGGCGGCGTCGATGTGGGTCCAGCCGTGTTCGGCTTGCGAAAAGGCGATCGCCGGGATGCCGAACAGGTAGCCCTCGGTGGCGGCGGCGACGGTGCCGGAATACAGCGTGTCGTCGCCCATGTTGGGGCCGTTGTTGATGCCCGACACGACCAGGTCGGGACGGTAGTCGAGCATGCCGGTGAGCGCGACGTGGACGCAATCGGTCGGCGTGCCGTTGACGAAATAGAAACCGTTGGAAGCTTGCTGAACCGACAAGGGGCGATCGAGCGACAGAGAATTCGACGCGCCCGAGCGATTGCTGTCGGGCGCGACCACGACGATGTCGGCAACCGCGGCCAGCGCCTCGGCCAGGGCATTGATGCCCGGGGCGAGATAGCCGTCGTCATTACTGATAAGTATTCTCATGCAGCAATTTTACCCGAAGCAACGCCAGCATCGGCGCGATGGGGAAAACTATCGTTGCAGCGCCAACACACCGTTGTCAGGATGATTGCGAACAGGCCTGCCACGCGCGCTACCACCTGCAGAAATGACGCCCATCCGAGCGCGGACCTATTCTGATCGCCTTCAACGCATATTGTGACGTTGAATGGGTCCCACTGGCGCGAGAATGACGTAGAAAAATCGTTGCAGTAGTGCGCTACTTCCCTGGCCTATTGCCCGCCGGCCTGCTTGCCGCCGGCCGCTTCGAGCAGTGCCTCTTCGAAGAAGGACTGCACCGCTTCGCCGAATGCCAGCAGGGCATCCTTGTCGCCCTGGTGCATGTAGACCTCCTTGATCATCTTCACGCCCTTGCGCCGCAGCGGCGTGGCGACGTTCGGCCCCAGCACCATCGGCGACAGGCTGTCGGCCAGCTCGCGCGCTTCCCGCGGACTGTGCAGCTTCAGGTCCTTCAGCTTGTCGAGTTCCTGGGCGAGCGACTTCGGGCTGGCGGCCGCGCCGCGCACTTCGAGGATTGCCGCCTTGGTGCCCAGTTCACCGCGGTCGGACTCGTGCGGCCCGGACGCCATGCCGATATGGCGCAGGCGGTCGTTGCCTTTCTGTACCGTCTCGCTCAGTGTCCGCGCGGCGCTGGTGTTGCCCTGGCTCGACAAGGTCTCCGACAGCAGTTTTTTACTGTAGAGCGTTTCGATGTCGTCCATGCCAAGGATGCGCTCGTGCAGATTGACGACGTGCTCCTGCAGGGAGCGCGCGGCGTCGAGGTAGCCCTTTTCGCCCAAGGTGCTCGACAGGCGCAGCTGCGCGCTGAGCGTATCGGGATGCTCGGCGCCAAGACGCAGCTTGTGCGAGCGCACCAGCGTTTCCTGGATCGCCAGCACGGCATCGAGGTCGCCGCGCACGGCGAGAATTTCGGCCAGCGCCTCGCGCGCCTGCACCGTGTAGCGGTGCTCGGCGCCGGCATGGCGCTCGCGCGCGCGCACCACCGACTCCTGCAGCTTGATGGCCTGGGCCGTTTCGCCCAGCTGACACAGCAGCAGCGACAGCCGTTCGGTGCTGCGCAGCGTGTCCTCGTGCTCGCTGCCGAGCAGGCGTTCACGGCCGAACCGCACCCGCTCGTACAGGAAACGCCCCCGTTCAGGGTTGCCGGAAGAAATGATGGTGTCGGCCTGGGCGGCAATGCTGGCCAGGGTCATCACATGGTCGGGGCCGGACAGCTTGTCCCACGCCTCGACGATCTGTTCGTGCAGCGGCAGCGCCGCGGCGAAGTCGCCCAACTGGGCCAGCGTGGCGGCCAGGCCGGACTGGGCGGCCAGCGTGTCGGGATGGTCGGCGCCGAACAGGCGCTGGCAGTCGTCGGCCAGCTGTTCGTACAGGAACTTAGCTTCGTCGAGCTTGCCGACCTTGCGCAGCAGGTCGGCCAGGCAGGAACGGCTGAGGCGAGTGTCGGCGTGGTCTTCGCCGAGCAGGCGCTGGCGCAAGCGCGTGCTTTCTTCGTAGCATTGCTGGGCCTGGCGCTCGCGGCCCTGGCGCCGGTACAGGTCGCCCAGGCGCTTCAGGTCGGCCGCCAGCGGCACCGACACGGCGGTGGAAATGCCGTCGGCCGACAGCAGGCGGGCAGCCGAGATGTTGGTCAGCAGGCCGACTTCGGCGTGCGATTGCCAGGGAAAGTGGCCGTCGGCGACCCAGTCGAGCAAGGTCTCGAAAGTACGGGTCAGCGAAAAACGGTCGCCTTCGGGGTCGGCGCGCACCGACAGATGGTCACCGCTGGACATGGCGTTGGTTTGCTGCAGCTGCACTTCGTCGAGGTAGCTGTCGAGCGAGAGCTGGGCCAGTCCGTATGATTCACGCAGCAGCTTTTCGAGCGCCGGCTGGTAGCCGGCCAGGCCTTTTTGCGGGTCGCCGCGGCGCCACTGCAGCCGGCGCGCGCAGTCGGCGCTGTCGATCGAGCACGGCAGCGGGTAGACCAGCAGCGGGCGCTGTGCCTCTTCGTGGCTGCAGCGGTATTCGATGCTGCGGGTGACCACGCCGGCGAGGCCTTCGAGGCTGCGCTGGTTCGGCGTAAACAGCGCCACCAGCTTGCGCGGCAGCAGCGTGGTGCAGATGCTGACGGCGGCCGAGCGGCCACTGCGGGCGTCGACCAGCACGTGGCGGAAGCGGCGCGCCAGGTGGTCGGCGAAGCAGCGAAACAGCGCCGGGCAGGCGGCGAACAGGCCGTCCCAGTCCACGCGGTCGGCACGCTCGCCGTAGCGGTCGTCGAAGCGGCCGGCGCGCATCAGGTACAGCGGACGGCTGTGATCGACACGCTCGACGTATGGCTCCCAGTCGACCGCCTCGAGCACCTGGCGAGCCATCTTGACGTCGCTGAGCGGCGCGGCGGTGCGCGCCAGCAGCTCGATGTGGTCGCGGCAGGCCTCGAAATATTCGAGCAGGCCGGGACGATCGTCATGCTGGTCGAAGTAGTGGTGCAGGCCAGGCGATTCGGTGTCCCAATCGATCATGAGCACCGGCACCGTGGCGTTGTTGCGCCCCGCCAGCAGCACTGCCATGTTCGACAGCGCCACACTGCGCGCCGTTCCGCTCTCGAATGAGTAGAACGTGGTCACTTCGCCGGCAGCGGTTATCGGCGGTAGCGTAATACGGGTCATTTCCATAGAACCCCTTTTATTTTTTTGGGAACAATACTTCCGGTATGTCGCGCCATTCAGGTGGGACATCCGGAAGCACGAAATGGTTGCAGTCGTGGCTCGCAGGCGTGTACATTTTCTGGTACTGATAGTGCAACACGATGCGCTTGACGATCTTGTCGATGTCGGGGATGAAGTCGATGTTCGACTTCAGGTCCGCGGTGGCCATCGTGAAATGCGAAAAGTCCACGTACAGGCTCGAATTGGTAATTTGCGGCGGCAGCTTGGTCGGGTGGCGCGTCATGATGACCGGGATGATCAGGTGGCTCGGCAGGTCGTACCACTGGCTGCGTTCGGCCTCGAGCAGCTGCATCGCCGCGTACTCGCGCCGGGTGTAGGGATGGGCCTCGTACTTCGGCGTGTAGATCATGATCATGCACACGCTCTCGCACATGGCGCGGGCGATTTTCCGGTCGAGGTCGTCCCCGCCGCCGAGTTGCTCATGGTCGACGAACAGCTCGTCCTCGTTGTCGAAATACGGTTCCAGGTAGCAGCGCAGCGCATCGGCGAGCGCGGTTTTGAAGCGGAGCATCAGGTCGTGGCGGCCATGTGCATAACTGAAGAAACAGCCATAACGGATTGCCATTTCTACCTCCCCATTTACAAAATGCTAACGGCGCGCTCGCATCAAGACTGTAACAAGCTCGACACTTGCCACTTTGCGCGAACGCAAAACCTCCTGCGGCCTCAAGCGCATTGGCAGAGGGCGCGAGAACGGGCATAATCAAAAATCAAACGGTCGTACTATTTTTTAATTAAACACAAGCAAGCGGAGACGGCGATGAAAGCGGTGGTATGCAAAGCGTGGGGGCTGCCAGACAGCCTGGAAGTGCAGGACTTGCCCGACCCGGTGGCGGGACCGGGCGAAGTGGTCATCGACGTCAAGGCGGCCGGCGTCAACTTTCCGGACGTACTGATCATCCAGGGCAAGTACCAAGTCAAGCCGGCCTTGCCGTTTACGCCGGGCAGCGAACTGTCGGGCGTGGTGCGCGCGGTCGGTGACGGCGTGGCCAGCGTCAAGGTCGGCGACAAGGTGATCGCGTTCACCGCCCAGGGCGCGTTCGCCCAGCAGGTGGTGGCGCCGGCGCAGGCCGTGATGCCGATGCCGCCCGGCATGGACTTCGACACCGCCGCCGCCATCACCCTCACCTACGGCACGTCGCACCACGCGGTCGTCGACCGCGCCGCGCTGAAGGCTGGCGAGACGATGCTGGTGCTGGGCGCGGCCGGCGGCGTCGGGCTGGCGGCGATCGAGATCGGCAAGGCGCTCGGCGCGCGCGTGATTGCGGCTGCCTCGAGCGACGACAAGCTGGCGGTGTGCCGCGAGCACGGCGCCGACGACACCATTAATTACACGACGGCCGACTTGCGCGAAGCGATCAAGGCGGCGACCGGCGGCAAGGGACCTGACGTCATCTACGACCCGGTCGGCGGTGCCTATGCGGAGGCGGCGTTTCGCTCGATCGGCTGGCGCGGGCGTTACCTGGTGGTGGGCTTTGCCAACGGCGAGATCCCGAAGTTGCCGTGGAACCTGATGCTGCTGAAAGGCGCCTCGGTGGTCGGCGTCTTCTGGGGCGAGTTCGCCAAGCGCGAGCCGAAAGCGAACATGGGCGCGATGCGCCAGCTGCTGGGCTGGCTGGCCGAGGGCAAGATCAAGCCGCGCATTTCCGGCCGCTATGCGCTGGCGGACACGGCGAGGGCGCTCAACGACATGGCGGCGCGCAAGGTCACCGGCAAGGTCGTCATCGTGCCCTAGCAGAAAACGGGGTCAGACCTAGGTCTGACCCCGTTTTTGAGACAAGCCTGGAGCGGCTGCGCCTTCAGGCTGCCGGTGGCTTGAAGAAGTCGAGGACTTCGGACTGCAGGCGGGTGCGCTTGAACGGCGGCAGGCTTTGCCAGACGCGCTTGCCGTAGGATTTGGAAATGAGGCGCGGGTCGCAAATCATCAGCACCCCGCGGTCGGTCTCGTCCCGGATCAAGCGCCCGGCGCCCTGCTTGAGGTTGATGATCGCTTCCGGCAAGGTGTGGTGCATGAAGCCGTTCATGCCCTGCTTTTCCATGACGTCGATGCGCGCGGCCAGCACCGGGTCGTCGGGCGGGGCGAACGGCAACTTGTCGATGATGACGAGCGACAGCGCGTCGCCGCGCACGTCGACGCCTTCCCAGAAACTCTGGCTGCCGACCAGCACCGCGTTGCCGGCGCTGCGGAACGAGTCGAGCAATTCGGTGCGGCCGCGCTCGCCCTGGACGAACAGCGGGTACGCGAGGCCGCGGTCGGCAAAATCCTTGCGTAGGCGCTCGGCGACGTGCTTGACGGCGCGGTTGGTGGTGCACAGGAAGAACGTGCGCCCGCCGGCCGCCTCGATCACCGGCAAGGCGCAGTCGACGACCGCGTCGGTGTAGCCGACCGCGTTCGGGTCGGGCAGCCCGATCGGCACGTACAGCAAGCCCTGCTGCTCGTAATCGAACGGACTCGGCCAGGTCTGCGCCGGCTCGCCCGTCAGGCCCATCTGGTTGGAGAAGTGCTTGAAGTCGTTCTTCACCGCCAACGTGGCCGAAGTGAAAATCCAGCTGCGCGGCGTGCCTTCTCGCTGGTTGTTGAAAATCGGCGCGATCGACAGCGGCGTCTTGTGCAGCTGCAGCGATGACGAGAACGCCTCGACCCACAGCACCGCCTCGTCGCCCTCGACCATCTTGCCCTTGCCATCAGCCTTCCAGCCGTCCAGCGACTGCGCCAGTTCCACCGCGCGCACGCGCACCTGCTCGATCGTCTCGGCGCGCGCGGCCTGCTCTTCGAGCACGCCGATCATCGCCGCCAGCTGCTCCTTGACGGTCGCCAGCGCCGGGAAGAAATCCGACGACGGCGTGATCTGCGCCAGCGACATGCGCATAATGTCTTGCGGGAACGTCAGGCGCAGGTCGCGCGCGGCCTTCTCGACCACGGTGACAACCTTGGCCCAGTCGGCGCCGCCGCGCGCGTGCGCCAGGCCCTCGGCCAGCACGTCGCGGCACAGCTCGAGGATCTGCGAGGTCGACACCGTCTGGCCGAAGAACAAGGTGGCGGTGTCGGGCAGCTGGTGCGCCTCGTCGAAGATGATGGTGTTGGCCGACGGCAGCAGCTCGGCCACGCCGGTGTCCTTCAGCGCGACGTCGGCGAAAAACAGGTGATGGTTGACGACGACGACGTCGGCCTGCTGCGCTTCACGGCGCGCCTTCATGACGAAGCAATCCTGGTAATACTGGCACTCGGCGCCCATGCAGGTGTCGCGCGTCGACGTCACCAGGTTCCAGATCGAGGCGTTTTCCGGCACCTTGGCCAGCTCGGCCTTGTCGCCGGAGCTGGTCATCTTGATGAAGCGCGAGATTTCGCGCAGGTGGCCGATGTCGTCGCGCGAAGTCATGCGGCCATTCTGCATCGTGCGCTCGAGGTGGTAATGGCAGACGTAGTTGGAGCGGCCCTTGAGCAACGCCACCGAGACCGGGGCGCGCAAGGCGGCGCGCACGGTCGGAATGTCGCGCAGGAACAACTGGTCCTGCAGGTTCTTGGTGCCGGTCGAGACGATCGTCTTGCCGCCCCACAGCAGCGCCGGCACCAGGTAGGCGAAAGTCTTGCCGGTGCCGGTGCCGGCTTCGGCGATCAGGGTCTTCTGGTCGGCAATGGCTTGCGCGATCGCCTTGGCCATCTCGGTCTGCGAGCGGCGCGGGCTGAAGCTGCCGACGGCGGGCGCGAGCGGGCCGCCTGCGCTAAACAGGCGGTCGATGTCGGCGTCGTATTTGCCGACTGGCAGAGCGCCGTGGTCGGCGGCGTCGGGGCTGTCGCCTGGCGCCTGGATGGAGTCGGTCAAAATGGCATTTCAGTGAAGCGAAGACGGATCAGGCCGGAACATCCGGCACCAATTGCATTTTCAACAGGGTGATGTGGTCTTTCAACTGCAGCTTGCGCTTCTTGAGGCGGCGCAGCTGCAACTGGTCGTGATGGCCGTCCAGGATCAGCATATCTATGACCGCGTCGAGGTCCCGATGTTCCACGTCGAGTTCGATCAGCCGCCGCTGGATTTCTTGAACATCCGTCATTTTTTGCTGTTCCCAACAGAATATTACAAAAACTTTGAAATGGCGCCCCTCGAACCGCATACAATCTGGAGCAATTGTGTCGCGACGCTAACTAGTAACTGCTTGCAACATTTGCCGTAAACAGTGCATAGTTTAATCTACCGAGACGTTGCCGCCAACATAGATTAGGACCAGGGGCGCGAAAGCCCACGTTTATGAAACCATACAAGCTCGAAGCCGGGACCGCGCAGCACATCGGTAACCGACCACAACAGAACGACCGCAGCGCCATTTTCACCGGTGCGCGCGCCCCAGGCTACGTGCTGGCGGTGCTGGCCGACGGCATCGCCGGCGGCTCCACCGCCTCCGAGCAGGTGCTGCATACGGCCAAGCAGCTATTCGACGAATTCAAGCCGGGCGACAATCCCGGCGTCGAGCGACTGGCCACGCTACTGCGCGATATCGTCCACGAGACCCACCTGGTCATCAAGATGAACGGCATTGCCACCGAAACCGAACCGCAGTGCACCTTTGCCGGACTGATCATCACCCCTGGCGGCCAGGCGGTATGGGCCCATGTCGGCGATTCGCGCGTGTATCGTTTCCAGCAGGGCGACTGCAAGGCGCGCACCAGCGACGCCAGCTATATCGACCACCTGATGGGCACCGAAAAGCTGCCGGCCGAGTCGGCCCGCAACCACCGCCACTCGAAACTGCTGGTCAATGTGCTGGGCAACAGCCGCAAGGAACCGTTCGTCGCCATCGGCAGCCAGGAAGCGCTGGGCACCGGCGACGCGTTCCTGCTGTGTTCGGATGGCTTGTGGCATTTCTTCACCGACGCCGAACTCGGCGCCGTGCTGAGCAAGAGCGCGCCGCGGCAGGCGTCCGAGATGCTGATCGACAAGGCCGCCGAACGCGCCCAGGGCAAGGGCGGCAACTGCACCATGGCGATCATCAAGCTGGTCAAGCCGGCCAAGGATGTGCCGAACTACACGGTGCAGAAGATGGGGCGCGCGGTTTAAGTCGAGCTCTCAACGCAGCGATTAAGGTCGTCCTCGCGCGAGCGAACGAATTTATTGCACAGTTTACTTCTTTGCAGCGGCTTCGGCTGCCCGCGCTTTTTTGCGCTCTTCTACCTTGCGCTGCCGCTCTTCCGATTCGCGCTTGCGCCTGTCGTAGGCGGTGACACTGTCGGCGCGCTTGCCGGCGTCGGCCTGCTCCTGCGCTGCCAGCTTCTTCGCCTTGACGGCCTGCTCGGCGGCGACGTCGCGCGCGCGCTTCGGTGCCGTCGGCGCCTTCTCTTGGGCTCGCGGCGGCGGCGGCTCGGCCGCGCGTTTCGCCTCGTCCGCCTTGAATTGTGCCTCGCTCCTGGCCAGCTCGCGGTCACGCTCGTCGACGGTTGCCTGCCGCTTGTAGCGGGATGCCTCGACTTCGATCACGCGCAAACCGGCCAGCGCCAGGCGGCGCTTCTCGCGCGCGGTGTCGAGGCAGCGGTTGACCAGGAACTTGGTATAGCAGACCTGCTCGCTGGCGGCGAATTCGGCTTCGGCGGCGGCGCGCTGCCGCGCCGCCTGCGCCAGCTTGACGTCGGCGTCGGCCACCGATTGCGACGGCGGCGCGCTCGGCGCCGCTTCCGGCGCCTTCACGGCGGCGCAGCCGGCCAGCGCCGCCAGCAGCAGCGCGGCAGCGACGGCGCGCAAGGAAATATGCTTCATCATGGTTGTTCGATCCTTTGTCGGCATCAGGCGATCGCCTCGGTGGCGTCGCGGCGCGCAGTATCCATGTACTCGCGCGACTGCATTTCAATGATACGCGAGACGGTGCGGTGGAACTCATTCGACAGCACCCCTTCCGTGTACAGCTCTTCGGGCGGGACCTCGGCCGACATCAGCAGCTTGACCTTGTGATCGTAGAACACGTCGACCAGCCAGGTGAAGCGGCGCGCCTCGGACGAATGCGAAGCGGACATCGCCGGTATCGACGACAGCACCACGGTGTGGAAGCGGCTGGCGATCTCCAAATAGTCGTTCTGCGAACGGGGGCCGCCGCACAGCGTGGCGAAGTCGAACCAGATGATGCCGCCGGCGCGGCGCAGCGCGCGGATCTCGCGCTGTTCGATGCGCACGCGCGGGTCTTCGTCGGCCGTCTCGGCGATCTTCGCATACGCCACGCGCAGCGCTTCGTCGGCGGCGGCGCCGAGCGGCGTGTAGTAGCTCTCGACCTGCTCGAGCGCGCGCTTGCGGTAGTCGACGCCGGCGTCGACGTTGAGCACGTCGAGCTTGTCCTTGAGCAGCGCGATGGTCGGCAGCATGCGGTCGCGGTGCAGGCCGTCCGGGTACAGCAAATCCGGGTCGTAGTTCGACGTCATGACGAACGAGACGCCATTTTCGAACAGCGCCTTGAGCAGGTTATGCAGGATCATCGCGTCGGCGATGTCGGAGACGTGGAACTCGTCGAAGCAGATCAGGCGGTATTTCTTGGCGATGCGCAGCGCCACTTCGTCGAGCGGATCGGCAACGCCTTTGAGCTCGTCGAGTTGGCGATGCACGCCGCGCATGAATTCGTGGAAGTGCACGCGCGTCTTGCGCACCAGCGGCACCACCGAGTAAAAGCTGTCCATCAAAAACGATTTGCCGCGCCCCACCCCGCCCCACAGGTAGACGCCGCGCGGCACGTCGGGCCGGTTGACCAGCCGCTTGAAGCTCGACGAGCGGCGCGACTTGTAGTGCACCCACTGCTCGTAGAAGCGCTGCAGGCGGTCGACCGCCTTCTGCTGGGCCTGGTCGGACTGGAAGCCGCGCTGGGATAGCGCATGCTGGTAAAACTCTTGAACATTCATGGAGGCACGGACAATGCAAAACGGGCCGGCTTTGGCGGCCGGCCCGGTGGGGGACTATCAGAAGTTGAGCGAACGCTTGTCGACGGCGAGCATGGCTTCCTTGGTCGACTCCGACAGCGACGGGTGCGCGTGGCAGATACGGGCGATGTCTTCCGACGAGGCGCGGAACTCCATCGCCACGACCGCTTCCGAGATCAGCTCGGAGGCCATCGGACCGACGATGTGCACGCCGAGGATTTCGTCGGTGGTGGCGTCGGCCAGCACCTTGACCATGCCCGACGTGTCGCCCAGCGCGCGCGCGCGCCCGTTCGCCATGAACGGGAACGTGCCGGCCTTGTAGGCGACGTTGGCCGCCTTGAGCTGCTGCTCGGTCTGGCCGACCCAGGCGATTTCCGGCGACGTGTAGATCACCCACGGCACCGTGTTGAAGTTGACGTGGCCGTGCTGGCCGGCGATGCGCTCGGCAACCGCGACGCCCTCTTCTTCGGCCTTGTGCGCCAGCATCGGGCCGCGCACGACGTCGCCCACCGCCCACACATTCGGCAAGCTGGTCTTGCAGTCGTCGTCGACGGCGACGAAGCCGCGCTCATCGAGCTTGAGGCCGACCGATTCGGCGTTCAGGCCGATCGTGTTCGGCACGCGGCCGATCGAGATGATCAGCTTGTCGAAGACGGCCGTCTGCGCGGCGCCCGCGGCGTCGGCGTATTCGACCGTGACGTTGTTCGCGCCTGGCGTGATCTGGCCGATCTTGCAGCCGAGGCTCACCTTCAGGCCCTGCTTGGTAAACAGCTTGTGCGCTTCCTTGGCGATCTGCTCGTCGACCGCGCCGAGGAACGTCGGCAGGCCTTCGAGGATCGTGACGTCGGCGCCGAGGCGGCGCCATACGCTGCCCATCTCGAGGCCGATGACGCCGGCGCCGATGACGCCCAGCTTGGCCGGCACCGCGTCGATGGCGAGCGCGCCGCTGTTCGACAGGATCAGCTTTTCGTCGAACGGTGCGCCGGGCAGTTCGCGCGCGTTGGAGCCGGTGGCGACGATCACGTGCTTGGCGGCGAGCGTGTCGGCGTTGGCGCCGGTGACGCTGATGCTGTAGCCGCCAACAGCTGTGCCGGCAAAGGCGCCGCGGCCGTGGAAGAAGGTGACCTTGTTTTTCTTGAACAGGAACAGGATGCCTTCATTGTTCTGTTTGACGACGACGTCCTTGCGCTTCAACATCTGCGGCAGGTTCAAGGTCAGGCCGGCGACGTCGATGCCGTGGTCCTTGAAACCGTGGCCGGCGTGTTCGAAGTGTTCGGACGACTGCAGCAGCGCCTTCGACGGAATGCAGCCGACGTTGGTGCAGGTGCCGCCTGGCGCGGGGCCGCCCTTGGCGTTGACCCATTCATCGATACAGGCGACCGAAAAGCCCAGTTGAGCGGCGCGGATGGCGGCGATGTAGCCGCCAGGTCCGGCGCCGATGACGACGACGTCAAATTGTTTGGAAGTGCTCATTGATTGAAATTCCTTTTATTCTTCGGGGACGAAAATCCACATCAGGAGATAGACCAGCAGGCCGAAACCGATAAAGACGGTGCACAGCACGAACATCAGGCGCCAGATCCACGACTCGATGCCGGACGCCTTGCCGATGCCGCCGCAGACGCCGCCCAGCCAGCGGTCGCTGCGCGAACGGCGCAGCGCACCGAGTTCGGCGACGAGGTCGTCGCCGCCGGTCGACGGCCGGTCCGACGTCTTGTCGAGATTGACGGCGCCGCCCAGGGCGTTGGCCTTGGCGCGCTCGAATTCGGCGTCGGTCAGCGCGCCGGCCAGGTGCAGTTCGTGCAAACGCTTGATTTCATCGGAGACATTCATCACGACTACCTCTCAAAAACGGACATTGGCACGCGCTGCAAGCAGCGCGCAGGTTCGGCTCAAGCATCAGCTGTTACAGGTCCAGCAGCAGGCGCGATGGATCTTCCAGCACTTCCTTCATGGCGACCAGGCCAAGGACAGCTTCGCGGCCGTCGATGATGCGGTGATCGTACGACATCGCCAGGTAGTTCATCGGACGGACCACCACCTGGCCGTTTTCGACGACCGCGCGGTCCTTGGTCGCATGCACGCCGAGGATGGCCGACTGCGGCGGGTTGATGATCGGGGTCGACAGCATCGAGCCGAAGATGCCGCCGTTCGAGATCGAGAAGGTGCCGCCGGTCAGGTCGTCGAGCGTGAGCTTGCCTTCCTTGGCCTTGGCGCCGAATTCGCCGATCTTCTTTTCGATCTCGGCGATCGACATCTGATCGGCGTTACGCAGGATCGGCACCACCAGGCCGCGCGGCGAGCCGACCGCGATGCCGATGTCGAAGTAGCCGTGGTAGACGATGTCGTTGCCGTCGACCGAGGCGTTGATGACCGGGTACTTCTTCAGCGCCGCGACGGCCGCCTTGACGAAGAACGACATGAAGCCGAGCTTGACGCCGTGCTCTTTCTCGAACTTGTCCTTGTACTTGTTGCGCAGGTCGATCACCGGCTGCATGTTCACTTCATTGAACGTGGTCAGGATCGCGTTGGTCGACTGCGACTGCAGCAAACGCTCGGCGATACGGGCACGCAGGCGGCTCATCGGCACGCGCTCTTCCGGGCGGTCGCCCAGGCTGGCCGCGGCGGGAGCTGCAACCTGCTGCAGCTGCGGTCTGGCGGCCACTGCTACAGAAGTCAGGGGCGCGCCAGGCGCATGCGCCTGGCCAGCAGGCTTGACGCCGCCGGCGATCGCGCCGAGCACGTCGCCCTTGGTCACGCGGCCATCTTTACCGGTGCCCGACACCTGGCTGGTGGTCATGGCGTTATCGGCCAGGATCTTGGCCGCGGCCGGCATGGCGATGTCGCCTTTCGACGGCGTCGGCGCGGTTTCGGCCGGAGCTTGCGCCACCGGTGCGTTCGGCGTCGAGACGCTGGAAATCGGAATCGGGCTGACCATCACGCCGGCTTCGGTGTCGATGATGGCGATGACTTCGCCGGCAACGACGGTGGTGCCGTCGCCCTTGATGATCTGGACGATCACGCCGGTGGCCGGCGCCGGCAGTTCAAGAACCACCTTGTCGGTTTCGATGTCGATCAGATTTTCGTCGCGCGTGACCGGCTCGCCGACTTTCTTGTGCCATGAAAGCATGGTCGCTTCTGCTACCGACTCCGACAGTTGTGGAACCTTGACTTCGATTTGTGCCATGAAAAACTCCGTATCTTGTTATATGTGCGGCGCCCCGCCTGGGACGGGGCGCGCCGTGCTTACTTGGTCAGGACGAAACCCTTGAGTTTCGAGAATGCCGTCTCCAGCAAATCCTTCTGCTGCGCGTAGTGCTTGTCGTAGTAACCGACCGCAGGCGAGGCCGACGCCGGGCGGCCCGCATACGCGAGGCGCTGACCCGATTCCAGGCTTTCGAAGATATTGTGCTGGATCTGGAACCACGGACCCTGGTTCTGCGGCTCGTCCTGCGCCCATACCAGCTCGGTCGCGTTCGAGAACTTCTTCAGTTCTGCGGCGAACGCCTTGTGCGGGAACGGATAGAGCTGCTCGACACGGATGATGGCGGTGTCGACCTGTCCACGCGTCTTGCGGGCGTTGACCAGGTCGTAGTAGACCTTGCCGGAGCAGGCGATCACGCGCTTGACCTTCTTGGCGTCGATCTTGTCATCGACTTCGCCGATGACGGTCTGGAACGCGCCCTTGGCCAGGTCCGACAGCGGCGAGCCGGCGTCCTTGTTACGCAGCAGCGACTTCGGCGTCATGATAACGAGCGGTTTCCGGAACTGGCGCACCATCTGGCGGCGCAGCAGGTGGAAGATCTGCGACGCCGACGTCGGCTGCACCACTTGCATGTTGTTGTCGGCGCACAGCTGCAGGAAGCGCTCGGGACGCGCGGACGAGTGCTCCGGGCCCTGGCCTTCGTAACCGTGCGGCAGCATCATCACCAGGCCGGAGGCGCGGCCCCATTTGACTTCGCCGGAGCTGATGAACTGGTCGATGACGACCTGGGCGCCGTTGGCAAAATCGCCGAACTGCGCTTCCCAGATGGTCAAGGTGTTCGGTTCGGCGGTCGAGTAGCCGTATTCGAACGCGAGCACCGCTTCTTCCGACAGCACCGAGTCGATCACGGTGAACGGCGCCTGCGTTTCCGACACGTTCGCCAGCGGCACGTAGGTGCCGGCATCCCAGCGCTCGCGGTTCTGGTCGTGCAGTACCGCGTGGCGGTGCACGAAGGTGCCGCGCCCGGCATCCTGCCCGGTCAGGCGGATCGCGTAGCCGGACGAGACCAGCGACGCGTAGGCGAGGTGCTCGCCCATGCCCCAGTCGAGGTTCATCTCGCCGCGGCCCATGGTGGCGCGGTCGCCCAGCACTTTCTCGACCAGCGAGTGGACCTTGAATTCTTCCGGCACGGTGGTGATGCGCTGGGCCAGGCGTTTGAGTTCGGTCATCGGCACGGCGGTGTCGGCGCTGTCGGTCCACTTCTTGTTGAGGAACGGCAGCCAGTCGACGGCGTACTTGTTCTTGAAGTTCGAGATGACCGGGTCGACCGTGTGCTTGCCGGCGTCCATCGCATCGCGGAAGGCGGCGACCATCTTGTCGCCGGTGTCGGCGGCGATGGTGCCCTGCGCTGCCAGCTTGTCGGCGTACAGCTTGCGGGTGCCGGGATGCTGGGCGATCTTCTTGTACATCAGCGGCTGCGTCAGCGCCGGGGTGTCCTGCTCGTTGTGGCCGAGCTTGCGGTAGCTGACGATGTCGAGGACGATGTCCTTCTTGAACTGCACGCGGTAGTCCATCGCGATCTGGGTCGCCAGTACGACCGCTTCCGGGTCGTCGCTGTTGATGTGCAGGACCGGCGCTTCGATCATCTTGACGACGTCGGAGCAGTACAGGGTCGAGCGGGCATCGCGCGGGTCCGAAGTGGTGAAGCCGATCTGGTTGTTGATGACGATGTGGACGGTGCCGCCGGTGCCGTAACCGCGCGTTTGCGCCAGGTTCAGCGTCTCCATTACCACGCCCTGGCCGGCGAATGCGGCGTCGCCGTGCACCAGGATCGGCAGCACTTGCGAGCCGATCTTGTCGCCGCGGCGGTCCATGCGCGCCTTGACCGAGCCTTCGACGACCGGGTTGACGATCTCGAGGTGGGAAGGATTAAAAGCGAGCGACAGGTGGACCGGGCCGCCGGCGGTCGAGATATCGCTCGAGAAGCCCTGGTGGTACTTGACGTCGCCCGACGGCAGGTCGTCGCCGTGCTTGCCTTCGAATTCTTCGAACAGGTCCTGCGGCGACTTGCCGAGGGTGTTGACCAGCACGTTCAGGCGGCCGCGGTGGGCCATGCCGATGACGATTTCCTGCACGCCGTTTTCGCCGGCGCGCTGGATCGTCTCGTCGATCGAGGCGATGAACGTCTCCGAGCCTTCCAGCGAGAAGCGCTTCTGGCCGACGTACTTGGTGTGCAGGTAGCGCTCGAGGCCTTCGGCCGCGGTCAGGCGATCGAGGATGTGCAGCTTTTTCTCGGCGCTGAAGTTAGGGGTCGAGCGGATCGATTCGAGCTTTTCCTGCAACCAGCGCTTTTCGGCCGGGTCGCTGATGTACATGAACTCGGCGCCGATGGCGCGGCAGTAGGTGTCGCGCAGGAAGTTGAGCAGGTCGCGCAGCGACGCCGTCTCCTGGCCGAAGTAGGTATTGCTGATGTTGAAAACGATGTCCATGTCGGCATCGGTGAAGCCGTAAAAGCCCGGCTGCAGTTCCGGTATTTCCGGGCGCTCCTGGCGCTGCAGCGGATCCAGGTTCGCCCATTGCGAACCGAGGTAGCGGTAAGCGGCGATCAGCTGGGTGACGGCGACGCGCTTGCGTCCCATTTCGGCGTCGGCGGAAGCGGCGACGACGCGGATCGGGCCGGCCTTGGCGCGCTCGGCGAACGAAGCGATCACGGAGGAGTGGACCACATCCGGCTTGTTCGAACCGTCGACCGCAGGCACGTTCTGCATGGCGTCGAAGTAGGAGCGCCAGTTTTCCGGCACCGAGCCAGGATTGTCGAGGTAGTTCTCGTATAGATCTTCCACGTACGGCGCGTTGCCGCCGAACAGATACGAGTTGGCTAGCTGTTTCTGCATCATCTTGCTCACCTTTCATTCGCGCTTCGCGAAATTGGCGGGTTAATCTAACCTTCCGCGACACGGCCTGACCGGTTAGCGGATTGCACATCAAGTTGTGGGGAAGGACATTTACTACTGCGGAATTCTTGGGAAAGCCCTTCAGAATAGCACGCCATATTGTAACGCAACATCACTTTCTCCGATGAGACACCGGCGAGCTACGCCGTAAAAATTGGTCGCGGTGCCACGTTGTTGTCATTGCGCTCACCTTTTTTACGGCAGCGCCAGTTCACATTTGCGCAGACCAGCCTGATCAAGGACCTGATCCACAAGGCGTTTTCCGGTTCCGGCAAGGACCTGGTGCTCGCTGCGCTGCGCGGGCACGTCACCCAGCAGGAACGTGAACAGATCCAGGCGATCCTCGATCGCGACAAGTAGACGGTCCGGGCGTATCGCGCGACGTTAGCGCGCACTGTTGAAAACCGCCTGCGTGAAAAATCTTTACAATATGTCAAACATTCTACGGAGGCGCGTATGTTCGACATGGACCTGCCCTGGTGGGAATTTATCGTGCGCGGAGCGGTCGTCTATATCGTGCTGCTGGCGATGGTGCGCGTGTCGGGCCGGCGCACAGTTGGCCAGTTCACGCCGTTCGACCTGCTCGTGGTCATGCTGCTGAGCGAAGCGGTATCGAATTCGCTGTCGGGCGGCGACGATTCGCTGGCGGGCGGCCTGATCATCGCGGCCACCCTCATCGTGCTGAACATGGTGGTGGCGCTGGCGTCGTCGCGCAGCCGCAAGATCTCCGACTTAGTCGACGGCACCGCGGTGCTGCTTGGCCGCGACGGCAAGTTTTTCGACAAGGTGGTGAAGGAACTGCGGCTCGGCCCATCCGACCTGGAAGAAGCGCTGCGTGAGGCGGACTGCTCGCTGGAGGAGATGCAGTGCGCGTTTCTCGAGGCCGACGGCGCGATCACCATCATGAAGAATCCGAAGGTCAAGAAGACGGAGTCGGCTTAGCGCCATGCGCGCAGCTTAAAACACCTTGCCGATGCCGAGCAGCAGCACGTCGGAATCGCGATGGTATGAGGTGACCACGCGGCTCCAGCTCAGCTGCGCGCGCCAGTCGGGACTGAGCCGGTAGCGCGCGCCGATCGACACGATCGGCACCAGCTTGGTGTTCGAATCTTCCGTCGGTTCGTAGCGGTCGATGCGGTCGCGCATCAGGTAGCCGCCAACGCCCAGCTCGATCACGGTGCGGTCGGTGAACGGCCGCAGCAGCCACAGCTGTGCGGTGAGGCCCTTGCGCTCAGCGAGGCCGATGCGTCCCTCGTTGAGGTAAGACGTGCTCCACTCCATGTTCTGGGTGACGGTGCCGCGGTACTCGATTCCCATCGCGCGGGCGCGTTCCGATTCAAAACTGTTGACGATGGCTTGCCCGAACTGGAGCATCAGCAGGCCGTCGCCCGGCTCCTGATTGAGGTCGCGCACATGGTCGGGGACGTCGCGCAGTTCGTAGCCCATGCCGAAGAGCAGACTGTTCGAATCGCCCCGGCCTTGCGCGGCGACATGGTTAAAACGCATTTCAAGATAGGTGCGCTGCGCCAGGTGCCACTTCATGTTGACGCTCGTCATGCTGCCCGAGCCATGCACGTTGCGGTAGTCGCTGGCCTGGCCGAGACCGGTGGTGGTATCGAAGAAATAGTACGGGCCAAAGCCGACGCCAAACGAGACGCCCCGTTCGGGGATCGGCGTGTGCAGCCAGAACTGCGCCGTCAAGCCGTCGCGGTGATGCTTGCTCGGATGGCCTTCGTTGAAGTACTCGGCGCCGACCGACGTGTAGGGACTGAAGCGTTGCGAAAAGCCGAGCTGGGCGGCGAACGAACGTCTATCCACCATCGTGTTGTCGAGACTGCCGGCCAGCAGCGAGACATCCTGCGCCGACGCGACGCCGCATGCGAGCAACAGTGGCACGACGACATAGTTGGTATTCATGCAGCTCCTTTTTTCTTTGCAGCATCATGCCCGTTCCCAAGCATTTTAGTCGCACAACTCGTCTGCGCGACCTTGCAGCAGCACCGCCCATGCCGGCACGGCGGCGCGCCAGAACGCGGCCAGCGATTCGGCGCGCTCGAGCGGCAGGCCGAGCCCGCGCGCGGCGGCAAGCAGCACCGCGACCGCTTCGGCCTCGTTGCGCGGCGCCACTGCGACAGCGCCCGTCTGTTTCGACAGCTTCTCGCCGCCTTCGTTGCGCAGCACCGGCGCATGCAGGTAGCGCGGCGTCGGCACGCCGAGCAGGCGTTGCAGGTAGATCTGGCGCGGCGTGGAGTCAAGCAGATCGGCGCCGCGCACAATATCGGTAACGCCCTGCTGCGCGTCGTCGACCACCACGGCGAGCTGGTATGCCCAGAAGCCGTCGGCGCGCTTGAGGACGAAGTCGCCGGCGTCCTGCGTCAGGTGGTGCGCGATGGGGCCGGCAAAGCGGTCGGTAAATTCAATCAGGTCGGCGCCCGCGTCGGGCACCCGCAAGCGCAGGCTGCGCATGCTCTTGCCGGCGCCAAGTCCGGCGCGGCAGGTGCCCGGATAGATGGCCGAGCCGTCCGGCGCGGTACCGAGGCGCGAGTCGGCAATTTCGCGGCGATTGCAGCCGCACGGATAGGCGTGTGCGCCGAGCTGGTCGACGGCTGCCTGGTACAGCGCGCCGCGGCGACTTTGCCAGACCACGTCGCCGTCCCATTGCATGCCGAGCTGGTGCAGCAGTCCCAGCATGTCGTCCGCGGCGCCGGCCACGCTGCGGCCTTCATCGACGTCTTCGACGCGCACCAGCCAGCGGCCGTGATGGGCGCGCGCGTCGAGATAGCTGGCGAGCGCGGCCACCATCGAGCCGGCGTGCAGCGGACCTGTGGGCGATGGCGCGAATCGGCCGGTGTAGGCAGGTCGGGTGGGCAAGTCGAAACTCCTGATGCTATTTCGCCGCCGGTGGCTTCGCCTCGAATTCCTTGATGAGCTTGGTGACTTCGCCGGCGACGTCGTTGGGAACCGCAATCGAGAGCTGATAGTGCTCGATTTCGAAGCCGGTGGCCGTGCGGTGGATCACGCCGCTGGCCTGGCAGATGCCCATCTGCGTGTCGAGCAATTCGTCGAACCAGATGATGTGCTTGTCGGCCGACGCATACACGTTACGCTTGATGGCCTTGAACGTCCACGCCGATTTGCGTTCGAAGAAACGCTTGGCCCACACCTTGAATTCATCGCGGTGCCACAGCTCGGTCTTGTCGGTGCCGATGTAGACGCCGTCCTTGGCAATCTTGTCGAAGAAGGCCAGGCGCGCGTTGGCGGCGTCGTCGTGCCACTCGTCGACGAAAGCGTTGACCTGCTTCTTGAGCGCCGCATCGGCCGGCTGCGCCAGGCCGGCGACGCTTGCGAGCAACAGGCAGCACGCCAGGATCAGTCGTTTCATTGCAGTTCCTTTTAGAGGCGGCCGGCGTCGACGTCGCGCAGGAAGCGGATGACGCCGTCGAAATATTTCTGCTGATCGTCGTACATCGACATGTGGCTGCCGTCAGGAAGATACAGGTAGCGCCCGCGCTTGACCTTGGCGGCGATCATCTTCATGTGGGCCGGATCCATCGTGTCGTGACGGGCGCCGATCGACAGCAGCGGCACTTTGATGTTCGGCAGGTCCGCCACGCGGTCCCAGTCAAGCAGCGCGCCGCTGGCGCCCAGTTCGCTCGGACCCTGCATCGGAATATACACTTTCGGGTTCATATGCCTGGTTGAGCGCAGCACCGGCTCGGGCCACTTGTCCGGCGCCATGCGCAGCACGTGGTGGGCGTAGTGATGCGGCATCAGCAACTCCATGTAGCGCGGGTCTTCGTACTTGCCTTGCGCCTCGAGCTGCTTGACCTCGGCCAGCACCTTCTGGTCCATCGCCGGCATCAGCACCTTCTCGGCGTACACGTTATAGGCCGGGATGCTGGCCATCATGTTGGACACGATGACGCCCTTCAGGTTCTGCGGATACTTCAGCGCGTACTCGATGGCCAGGATGCCGCCCCATGAGTGGCCCAGCACGAAGAAATTCTTGCGGTCGAGGCCGAGCGCCTGGCGGACCTGCTCGACTTCATCGACGTAGCGCGGCAGGTTCACCAGCGACGGGTCGTCCGGCTGGTCGCTGTAGAACGAACCGAGCTGGTCGTAATAGTAGTACTCGATGCTGGCGCCGGGGAAGAAGCTGTCGAACGCTTCGAAATATTCGTGCGTCATGCCTGGGCCGCCGTGCAGCAGCAACACCTTGATGGTCGGGTTGTTGCCGACCCGCTTGGTCCAGACGTTGAAGGTTCCCTTCGGCGTGGAAATCGGAATCATCCTGACGCCGCCGCTCAGCACATCGGTGCGTCCGTGGGTGGAGAAATACGACGCTGGCGGCGCGGCAGCGGCGACAGTGCAAACGCTCAGCAGCAGTGCGGCGAGCAATGAAACCAATGTCTTCATACAATCCTCGATTCGACAGAAAAGTGTTGTGGAATCAAAAGATTGTACACCTACAACGTTGGGAAATTCTCATCCGGGCGGCGGGGGTCTGACCGCTGCAGTCGCAGCCCGCATCCGCTCGAACGGCCGGTGCGCTTGGCGAGTGCGTCAAGCCGAGCTTCTATCCCAGCGGGAAGACGGAATGCAAACATCGTGATGACCGTCCTATCATGGAGCGTTCGCCCCATCTGCTTCATACGCATAGCGAGCTTCATCACCGCGCACTTTGCGCACCTTACCGCGGTAAATCATATCCATTAAAAAAGCGAGCCGAAGCTCGCTTTTCTTGATGCGGCAAACGCGATCAGCGCTTGTCGATCGGCTGCACGTCGCGCTTCGGCGAACCGATGAACAGCTGGCGCGGACGGCCGATCTTCTGCTCCGGATCGGCGATCATCTCGTTCCACTGGGCGATCCAGCCAACCGTGCGGGCCATCGCGAAGATACCGGTAAACAGCGATACTGGAATGCCCAGCGCCGACTGCACGATGCCCGAGTAGAAGTCGACGTTCGGGTACAGCTTGCGCGACACGAAGTAGTCGTCTTCCAGCGCGATTTTTTCCAGCGCCATGGCCAGCTTGAACAACGGGTCGTCGTGCAGGCCGAGCTCGTCGAGCACCTCGTGGCAGGTTTCGCGCATCAGCTTGGCGCGCGGGTCGAAGTTCTTGTAGACGCGGTGACCGAAGCCCATCAGCTTGACGCCGGAATTCTTGTCTTTCACCTTGTCGATGAAGGCCGGGATGTTCTCGACGCTGCCGATTTCCTTCAGCATCGTCAAGGCCGCTTCGTTGGCGCCGCCGTGCGCCGGGCCCCACAGGCAGGCGATGCCGGCTGCGATGCAAGCGAACGGGTTGGCGCCCGACGAGCCGGCCAGGCGAACCGTCGACGTCGACGCGTTCTGCTCGTGGTCGGCATGCAGGATCAGGATGCGGTCGAGCGCGCGCACCAGCACGTCGTTGACGACATACTCTTCGCACGGATTGGCAAACATCATGCGCATGAAGTTGGCGCTGTACGACAGGTCGTTGCGCGGGTAGATGAACGGCTGGCCGAGCGAATACTTGTACGCCATCGCGACCAGCGTCGGCATCTTGGCGATCAGACGGATGGCCGACACTTCGCGGTGATGCGGGTCGTTGATGTCGAGCGAGTCGTGATAGAACGACGCCAGCGCACCGACGGTGCCGACCAGTACCGACATCGGGTGCGCGTCGCGGCGGAAACCGCGGAAGAAAAACTGCATCTGCTCGTGCACCATCGTGTGCTTGGTGACGGTCTCGTCGAACGTCTTGCTCTGCTCGGCGTTCGGCAGTTCGCCGTTCAGCAACAGGTAGCAGGTGTCGAGGAAGTCGCAGTTCTCCGCCAGCTGCTCGATCGGGTAGCCACGGTATTGCAGCTCGCCCTTGTCGCCGTCGATGTAGGTGATCGCCGAATTACAGGCGGCCGTCGACATGAAGCCTGGGTCGTACGTGAACTTGCCGGTCTGGCCGTACAGCTTGCGGATGTCGATGACGTCCGGGCCTACCGTGCCTTTGTAGATCGGCATGTCGATCGCGGCGCTGCCATCGGAGAACGACAGTGTGGCTTTGGTATCGGAGATATTCATGGCACTTCCTTCATGGATGCGGGTCTACAATTAAATTACGAATCTGGTCCTACGCTTGCCGCAGCCGCGCCACCAGGGCGCGCACGTGCGGCACATCAAGCTCGCCTTCAGGCTCGGCGCGCGACAGGATCAGATCCATCAGCGGGTGGTCCGCCAGATCGAGCAAGCGCGTCAGTGCATCGACATCATCATCGCTCAGCGTCTCCTCGTGCGCGTCGAGAAAGCGCGTCAGGATCAGGTCGTTTTCGAGCAGTCCCCGGCGGGCGCGCCAGCGCAGGCGGGCGCGGTTGGCCGGGTCGGATTGATGCGTAGTCACACTAGAGTCCGTCGTTTGGGTCAACATCATACTCCGCCGGCCCTGATTCGGCAGTACGGTAGTATTACTATATTCATATTGCCGTATTACACGGCGCGGCGGACCATCAGTTCCTTGATCTTGCCGATCGCCTTGTTAGGATTTAATCCTTTAGGGCAGACGTCGACGCAGTTCATGATCGAGTGGCAGCGGAACAGGCGGTACGGATCTTCCAGATTGTCCAGGCGCGCGCCGGTGTCTTCGTCGCGGCTGTCGGCGATGAAGCGGTAGGCTTGCAGCAGGCCGGCCGGGCCGACGAACTTGTCCGGATTCCACCAGAACGACGGGCACGACGTCGAGCAGCAAGCGCACAGGATGCACTCGTACAGGCCGTCTAACTCTTCGCGCTGTTCAGGCGTTTGCAGGCGCTCTTTTTCCGGCGGGATCGATGCGTTGACCAGGTACGGCTTGATCGAATCGTACTGCTTGAAAAACTGCGTCATGTCGACGATCAGGTCGCGGATCACCGGCAAGCCTGGCAGCGGACGCAGCACGATCGGCTGGGTCAGTTCGTTCAGGTTGGTGGTGCAGGCCAGGCCGTTCTTGCCGTTGATGTTCATCGCGTCGGAACCGCAGACGCCTTCGCGGCACGAGCGGCGCAGCGACAGCGAGTCGTCGACGTCGGACTTGATGCGCTGCAGCGCGTCGAGCAGCATCTTGTCGTTGTCCTGCAGTTCGACGGTGACGTCCTGCATGTACGGCTTGGCGTCCGTGTCCGGATCGTAGCGGTAGATTTTCAGTTTTACTGTGCGTGTCATGTTCTGTTCCTAACTAGTTGGGGTCAGGGCAGCCCACCTCCGGTGAGCAGCACTTATCCGCAATCTTTTAAAAGGTACGAGCTTTTGGCTTGAATGTGTCGACCGTCAGCGGCTTGGTGATCACCGGCTTGTACTCGAGGCGGTTGCCTTGCGAGAACCACAGCGTGTGCTTCATCCACACTTCGTCGTCGCGTGCAGGGAAGTCGCTGTGGGCGTGGGCGCCGCGCGATTCCTTGCGCGCCACGGCCGAGGAGATGGTCGCCTTGGCCGTTTCGATCAGGTTGTCGAGTTCGAGCGCTTCGACGCGGGCGGTGTTGAATACCTTCGACTTGTCCTTGAACGAAACGTTCTTGACGCGCGCGTCGAGCTTCATGATGGCATCGAAGCCTTGCTTGAGCAGCTCGTCGGTACGGAATACGCCGCAGTATTTCTGCATGGCGGCGCGAATGTCGTTGGCGACATCTTGCACACGCTCGCCGCCGGTCGAATTTTCCAACGCATTGAGGCGGTTCATCGCGTACTCGGCGGCGCCGGCCGGCAGCGGCTTGTTGTCCTTCTGCTTCAGGTTCGAGGCGACGACATGGTTGCCGGCCGCGCGGCCGAACACCAGCAGGTCGAGCAGCGAGTTGGTGCCGAGGCGGTTGGCGCCGTGCACCGATACGCAGGCGCACTCGCCGATCGCGTACAGGCCATTGACCACTGCCACCGGGTTGCCGTCCTTTGGTGCGACGACCTGGCCGTGGATGTTGGTCGGGATGCCGCCCATCTGGTAGTGAATCGTCGGCACGACCGGAATCGGTTCCTTGGTGGCGTCGACGTTGGCGAACTTGTGACCGATTTCGAGGATCGACGGCAAACGCTTGGCGATCGTCTCGGCGCCGATGTGGCGCAGGTCGAGCAGCACGTGGTCCTTGTTCGGACCGCAGCCGCGGCCTTCCTTGATTTCCTGGTCCATCGAACGCGACACGAAGTCGCGCGGCGCCAGGTCTTTCAGCGTCGGCGCGTAACGCTCCATGAAGCGCTCGCCGTTGCTGTTGATCAGGATGCCGCCTTCGCCGCGCACGCCTTCAGTGATCAGCACGCCGGCGCCGGAGACGCCGGTCGGGTGGAACTGCCAGAATTCCATGTCCTGCAGCGGCAGGCCGGCGCGCGCGGCCATGCCCATGCCGTCGCCGGTGTTGATGAAGGCGTTGGTCGAGGCGGCGAAAATGCGTCCCGCGCCGCCGGTGGCCATGATCGTCGTTTTCGCTTCGAGGATCATGCACTCGCCCGTTTCCATCTCGAGCGCGACAACGCCGATGATGTCGCCGTCGGCGTCGCGGATCAGGTCCAGCGCCATCCATTCGACGAAGAACTGGGTGCGCGCGCGCACGTTGCGCTGATACAGCGTGTGCAGCATCGCGTGGCCGGTACGGTCGGCCGCGGCGCAGGCGCGCTGGACCGGCTTTTCGCCGAAGTTGGCGGTGTGGCCGCCAAACGGACGCTGGTAAATGGTGCCGTCGGGATTGCGGTCAAACGGCATGCCGAAGTGCTCGAGCTCGTAGACGACCTTCGGCGCTTCGCGGCACATGAATTCGATCGCATCCTGGTCGCCCAGGTAGTCGCCGCCCTTGACGGTGTCGAACATGTGCCAGTACCAGTCGTCCTCGCTCATGTTGCCGAGCGAGGCGCCGATGCCGCCCTGCGCCGCCACGGTGTGCGAGCGGGTCGGGAACACTTTCGACAGCACCGCCACGTTCAGGCCGGCTTCGGCCAGCTGCAGCGAAGCGCGCATGCCGGAACCGCCGGCGCCGATGATGACCGCGTCGAAGCGGCGGGTAGGAATTGCAGTTTTAGTAGCTGCCACGGTTACACACTCCAGAGTATTTGTACGGTCCAGGCGGCGCAGACGACCAGCCACACGATGCAGATGATTTGCAGGGTCAGGCGCAGGCCGACCGATTTGACATAGTCCATCCAGATGTCGCGCATGCCGACCCAGGCGTGGTAGAACAGCGCCGCGAAGGTCACCAGACTAAACAGCTTGAACCACTGGGCGGCGAACAGGCCGGCCCAGCCTTCATAGGTGAAATTGTTGCCGCTCAGGAAAGCGAACAGCAAGGTGAAGGTGTAGGTCGCCATGACGATGGCGGTGACGCGCTGGGCCAGCCAGTCGCGCAGGCCGTAGTGGGCGCCGACGACGAGGCGCTTTGGGCCGATGTTGTTATTGTGAGCCATCTCAGAATACTCCGAACAATTTGAGGGCGGTGACGACAGTGAGGAACAGGCTGATCGCGAGGACGGCGACGGCGCTCTGGCGCGACGACTCTTTGTCGAGCGCGAAGTGAACGTCCATGAACAGGTGGCGCACGCCGGCGGCGAAGTGGTGGAAGTAGGCCCAGCACAGCGCCAGGATGATCAGCTTGACCAGCGGATGGGAGGCGATGCCGGCGAAGTACTTGAAGGTGTCTTCCGACAGCAGGCTCTGCTGGAACATGTAGAGGATCAGCGGCAGCGATGCGAAGATCAGGAAACCGCTGATGCGGTGCAGGATCGAGACGATCGACGCCATCGTCATGCGGTAATTCGACAACTCGGTAACGTGGATGTTACGAAATTGCGGCCGCTGTTTTTTTGGGACCTCTCTCACGGCTTCGGACATGACTACACCTCCCTTAAACTGACTGAACAAAATTAGAAAACGCAATTTTCGCCGATTTCATGCACCGCACCAATATCTAAATCGCGATATCGGTTCTTTTTCTCAAAACCAACCTATTTTAATACCAACAGCGCATTCCTGCAGGCGCGTGACCCGCTCCCTTTCGCCCCTCCCATCCGCATCTGTCAGACCGGCGCGACGGGCCGGAAGTGCCCTCCTTCGCGCCGCGGCAGCGCTACGACAGGTCGTTCTGGTAGTGGTGGTACGCCGTCAGGTACAGCCCGCGGCGCAGTTCGACCGCCTTGTCGCCGTAGGTAAACGAGACGCGCTCGGCGCACAGCAGCGGCGTGCCCTCGGCCACGCCGAGCAGCTCGGCGGCGCCGGCGTCGGCGCCGACGGCGCGGATCCTTTCCGACGCGCGGATCATGCGGGTGCCGAATTCCGACTCGAACAGGCCGTACATCGGTCCCTTGTACTGGTCGAGCCGCTCGGCGGTCAGGCCCTTGAAGATCGCCCCGGGCAGCCACAGCTCCTCGAGGATGGTGGGGGCGCCGTCGAACGACATCAGGCGCTTGATGAAGATGACGGCATCGCCCGACTTCAGGCTCAGCAGCTGCGCCACTTCGGCCGGCGCGCTCTGGCGCCGCACGTCGAGGATGCGGTTGTCGGGATGGTGCGGCACGCCGGCGTCGGGCATCAGGCGCAGGAAGCGGAAGTGGGCGCGTTCTTCATGGTGGGTCGAGACGAAGGTGCCCTTGCCCTGGCGCCGCATGACGAGGTTTTCCGCCGCCAGCTCGTCGATGGCCTTGCGCACCGTGCCCTGGCTGACCTTGAAACGGGCGGCCAGTTCGACTTCGCTGGGAATGAGTTCGCCCGGCTTCCACTCGCCAGACTGCAAGCTTTGCGTGATCAGCGCCTTGATCTGCTGGTACAGGGGGCTGAAGGTGGGCAGTGCAGCGGCGCCGGCAGTCGAACCGCCGGTCCCGTTGGGCGCGCTGCCATCGCCTGGCGGATGGGACGGAAGTGGGTTCATAGACCAAGATTTCAACACAATTGCCCGGCGCCGTCCAGTAGATTAGATGTCTTATATAAGACATATGATATAAATTGACAGATGGGCCAGCGCAGCCTACAGTAGCGGTCGATCCGACACGCGCGGACCTTGCACGGCCCTCCTCTGCAGCGGCCGAAAGGCGTTCGGTTTTGGTATGATTGCAGTTTGCCCGAACAAGCGTATCCTCGGCATCGACCGATTTCTTTCCCACTTTGGAGATTCTCATGGCTAAAACCCCAATGCGTGTTGCCGTTACCGGCGCCGCCGGCCAGATCGGCTACTCGCTGCTGTTTCGCATCGCCAACGGCGACATGCTCGGCAAAGACCAGCCGGTCATCCTGCAACTGCTGGAAATCCCTGACGAGAAAGCCCAGAAAGCGCTCAAGGGCGTGATGATGGAAGTGGACGACTGCGCCTTCCCGCTGCTGGCCGGCATGACCGCCCACGCTGACCCGATGACCGCGTTCAAGGACGCCGACTTCGCGCTGCTGGTCGGCGCCCGTCCGCGCGGCCCAGGCATGGAACGCAAGGACCTGCTGGAAGCGAACGCCCAGATCTTCACGGTGCAGGGCAAGGCGCTCGACGCCGTCGCTTCGCGCAACGTCAAGGTACTGGTGGTGGGCAATCCGGCCAACACCAACGCCTACATCGCCATGAAATCGGCGCCGTCGCTGGCGGCCAAGAACTTCACCGCCATGCTGCGCCTGGACCACAACCGCGCGCTGTCGCAGATCGCCGCCAAGACCGGCAAGCCGGTCGCGTCGATCGAGAAGCTGTGCGTGTGGGGCAACCACTCGCCGACGATGTACGCCGACTACCGTTTCGCCACCATCGACGGCCAGTCGGTCAAAGAGACGATCAACGACGACGCCTGGAACCGCGACACGTTCCTGCCGACCGTGGGCAAGCGCGGCGGCGCCATCATCGAAGCGCGCGGCCTGTCGTCGGCAGCATCGGCGGCCAACGCGGCGATCGACCACATGCACGACTGGCACCTCGGCACCGGCGGCAAGTGGACCACGATGGGCATCGCGTCGGACGGCTCGTACGGCATTCCGAAAGAGACCATGTTCGGCTTCCCGGTCACGGTTGAAAATGGCGAGTACACCATCGTCCAGGGCCTGTCCATCGACGAGTTCTCGCAAGAGCGCATCAACCTGACGCTCAAGGAACTGACCGAAGAGCGCGACGGCGTTGCCCATTTGCTGGCCTAAGCGAACCCCGCGGCAGATTCGTGGCGCCTGACAGCCCACCAGTTCGCCGCACGCGCCGTGCCGCCCCGAGCGGCACGGGCGCTGCTGTATCTGAAGCTGTAACGCAAGCACTGCCGCACGCGGCATCTAAAAGAACATCCATGCACCCTTCCGCAGTCCTATTCCACGGCAAACGCCAGCCATTGCTGCTGCCGGCCTGTGACCACTACGCCGGCTCCGAAAAGCTGATGCGCAAGTCGCTGGCGCTGCAGCAGGAACTCGGCGCCCTGTTCGACATCACCTTCGACTGCGAGGACGGCGCCGCCGCCGGCGCGGAGAACGAGCATGCGCAGCTGGTGGCCACGCTGGTCAACGACGAAGCGAACCGCTTTGGCCGCATCGGCGTGCGCGTGCACGACAGCGCCAGCGCGCATTTTGCCGGCGACGTCGCCACCATCGTCGGCGCCTGCGCCGGCAAGCTCGCCTACATCGCGCTGCCGAAAGCGCAGAACCTGGCCGACGTCGTGCGCATGATCGAATTTGTCAACCGCTACGCCGTGCCGGCGGGGCGCGCCGCGCTGCCCATCCACGTGCTGATCGAAACCCACGGCGCCTTGCGCGATTGCTGGGACATCGCCGCGCTGGCGCAGGTCGAGTGCCTGTCGTTTGGCATCATGGATTTTGTGTCGGCCCATTACGGCGCCATTCCCGGCAACGCGATGCGCACGCCAGGCCAGTTCGCACACCCGCTGGTCGTGCGCGCAAAGCTGGAGATCGTTGCGGCATGTCACGCGCACGGCAAGGTACCGTCGCATAATGTGACGACCGAAATCAAGGACACCGCGCTGGTCGCCAACGATGCCCAGCGCGCTGGCGCAGAATTCGGTTTCACGCGCATGTGGAGCATTCATCCGAACCAGATCAAGCCGATCATCAAGGCTTTCACACCGCGCGTGTCGGAAGTGAACGAAGCGACCAACATCCTTACCGAAGCCATCAACGCAAACTGGGGCCCTATTGCCCAGCATGGCCGGCTGCACGACCGCGCCAGCTATCGCTACTACTGGACGGTTTTGCAACGCGCCAGACTGGCCGGCCTGGCCTTGCCGGATGCCGCGGCGGCGATGGTCAACCAAGACTCCCAACCGGAACCTATCTAACATGACCACACTATTGTCCAAATCCCTGGCCGCCTGCGGTTTCGCGCTGGCCGCTGCAAGCCTGCTGACCATGCCGGCGGCATTTGCCGCCGACGACAAGAAGCCGGCCAAAGCCGTCAAGGCGAAAGCGAAGGCCGAACCGAAACAGCGCGCGCACCCGAAAGCGGACGACGCGGCTATCCCCGACGGTCCGGACGCCGACATTACCGATACCGTCACGTCCGACTACAACTGCGAACTTGGCAACAAGCTGACCATCTTCGCCAACGACAAGGACGACTCGCACATCGCGCTGCGCTGGAAGAAGCGGATCCATCGCCTCGACCGCATCGGCACCACCACCGGCGCGCAGCGCTTCGAGAACAAGACGTTCGGCCTGATCTGGATCGGCATCCCGGCCAAGGGCATGCTGCTCGACTCGAAGCTGAACCGCCAACTGGCCAACGAATGCAAGAACGCCGACCAGGAACGCGCCGCGTCGGCGCCGAAGATCGAGAAGCAGGCCGACATGCCGTCGACCCAGGTCAAGGTCAAGGTCGAGCCGATCGTGCCGGCCCAGGCGCTGCCGGCGATGACGCCGGCGGTGACGCCAGCAACTGCCCCGGCGGCGACACCGGTGGTGACCCCGGCAATGTCGCCGGCGCCGGCTGCCGATCCGGCGGCGCCGAAAGCAGCACCGATTTAACCGAACAATCAAATAGCAAAACACTACTGAAGGAGAGGCCATGACCCGCAACACTCTGAACACACTCAAGGATTTCAAACTGTCGGCCGGCAAAAAAGGCCAGCTGTACTCGCTGCCCGCCCTGGAGAAGAGCCTGGGCGTGAACATTTCGCGCCTGCCAGTATCGATCCGCATCGTCCTCGAGTCGGTGCTGCGTAACTGCGACGGCAAGAAAGTCACCGAGGAACACGTTCGCCAACTGGCGAACTGGGCCCCGAACGGCGAGCGCACCGATGAAATCCCGTTCGTGGTGGCGCGGGTCGTACTGCAGGACTTCACCGGCGTGCCGCTGCTGGCCGACCTGGCGGCGATGCGCAACGTCGCCGCCAAGATGGGCCTCGATCCGAAAAACATCGAGCCGCTGGTGCCGGTCGACCTCGTGGTCGACCACTCGGTGACGATCGATCACTTCCGCGAAAAGGGCGCGCTCGACCTGAACATGAAGCTCGAATTCTCGCGCAACAACGAGCGTTACCAGTTCATGAAATGGGGCATGCAGGCGTTCGACACCTTCGGCGTGGTGCCGCCGGGCTTCGGCATCGTCCACCAGGTCAACCTGGAATACCTGGCGCGCGGCGTGCACAACGCCGGCGGCGTGTTCTACCCTGATACGCTGGTCGGCACCGACTCGCACACCACCATGATCAACGGCATCGGCGTGGTCGGCTGGGGCGTCGGCGGCATCGAAGCCGAAGCCGGCATGCTCGGCCAGCCGGTCTACTTCCTCACCCCGGACGTGGTCGGCGTACACCTGATCGGCGCGCTGCGCGAAGGCTGCACCGCGACCGACCTGGTGCTGACCATCACCGAACTGCTGCGCAAGGAAAAAGTCGTCGGCAAGTTCGTCGAGTTCTTCGGCGACGGCACCGAGTCGCTGTCGCTGACCGACCGCGCAACCATCGCCAACATGGCGCCGGAATACGGCGCGACGATGGGCTTTTTCCCGGTCGACGACGCCACCGTCGAATACTTCGAAGGCACCGGCCGCACCAAGGACGAAATCACCGCGTTCCAGAACTACTACAAGGCGCAGGGCATGTACGGCGTGCCGCAAGCGGGCGACATCGACTACACCCGCGTCGTCACGCTCGACCTGGCAACCGTCACGCCGTCGCTGGCCGGCCCGAAGCGTCCGCAGGACCGTATTGAACTTGGCAACGTCAAGGCGAACTTCGCCGAGCTGTTCTCCAAGCCGACCACCGAAAACGGTTTCAACAAGGCTGCCTCCGACCTGACCAAAGTGTACCAGACCAGCAATGGCGTGCACGTCAAGAACGGCGACGTGCTGATCGCCGCGATCACGTCGTGCACCAACACGTCGAACCCGAGCGTGATGCTGGCCGCGGGCCTGCTGGCCAAGAAGGCCGTTGAAGCGGGCCTGACGGTGGCGCCGCACATCAAGACGTCGCTGGCGCCCGGCTCGCGCGTGGTCACCGAGTACCTGACCGCCGCCGGCCTGCTGCCATACATGGAACAGCTCGGCTTCGGCGTCACCGCCTACGGCTGCACCACCTGCATCGGCAACGCCGGCGACCTGACGCCGGAGATGAACACGACGATCATCGATAACGACATCGTCGTCTCGGCCGTGCTGTCGGGCAACCGCAACTTCGAAGCGCGGATCCACCCGAACATCCGTTCGAACTTCCTCGCCTCGCCGCCGCTCGTGGTCGCCTACGCGATCGCCGGCAACATGACGCGCGACCTGATGACCGAACCTGTCGGCCAGAACAAGGAAGGCCGCGACGTTTACCTCGGCGACATCTGGCCAACCTCGAAAGAAGTGTCGGCGCTGATGAAGCACGCGATGAATTCGGCCGTCTTCAAGGCCAACTACGCCGACGTCAAGGGCGCGCCAGGCAAGCTGTGGGAAAAAGTGACGACCACCGAAGGCCAGGTCTACGACTGGCCGGCATCGACCTACATCGCCGAGCCGCCGTTCTTCGGCGACTTCGAGATGATTCCGAAAGCGGCCGCTACCGGCATCTCCGGCGCGCGCGCGCTCGGCGTGTTCGGCGATTCGATCACCACCGACCACATCTCCCCGGCTGGCTCGATCCAGGAAAACGGCCCGGCCGGCAAATGGCTCAAGGCGCACGGCGTGATGAAGGAAGACTTCAACTCCTACGGTTCGCGCCGCGGCAACCATGAAATCATGATGCGCGGTACCTTCGCCAACGTGCGCATCAAGAACCGCATGATCCCGGCCAAGGCCGACGGTTCCGCGGTCGAAGGCGGCATCACGGTGCACCAGCCGTCGGGCGAGCAGATGTCGATCTACGACGCGGCCATGAAGTACGTGGCCGACGGCGTGCCGACGATGGTGTTCGGCGGCGAAGAGTACGGCACCGGCTCGTCGCGCGACTGGGCGGCCAAGGGCACCCAGCTGCTGGGCGTGAAGGCGGTCATCACCCGTTCGTTCGAGCGCATCCACCGCTCCAACCTGGTCGGCATGGGCGTGCTGCCGCTGCAGTTCATCGGCGACGACAGCGTGCAGTCGCTCGGCATCGTCGGCAACGAGACGTTCGACCTGATGGGCCTGGAAGGCGAGATCAAGCCGCAACAGCTGGCAACGCTGGTGATTCACCGCGCCAACGGCGAGACCCAGCAAGTGATCGTCCTGCTGCGCATCGACACCCCGATCGAAGTCGACTACTACAAGCATGGCGGCATTCTGCCGTTCGTGCTGCGCCAGCTGCTGGCTGCGTAAATACGATGCGATAGCAAACGTCATTGCGACGTCTCAGCGAGCGCCCAAGACGCCGGATTCGTATATTCCCCTGAGCGGCGATACATGGTTGGCGTTTTTTGACATGTTTTCACCCTACACCCCTCGCGCAGGGGTGTTTTTTTGTCTCGCCTAATTGGAGTCCGCCGATATTGAGGAGACAGATGGTGAAGCAGACGGACCGTGAGGCATTTTGGGACGAGCGCGTGGCGCAGTGGCAGGCGCGCGGGCTATCGCAGCGCGCGTACGCAATCGAACAAGGCGTCCCGGTACGGCAGGTCGGTTACTAAATACGGCTTCGATTGTACGCAACAACCAAAAAACCCTGTGTTGACGGCGTCCGCGCACGCCGCCGGCGTGGCACCGGTGGTGGTGCTGACCAAGGCCGATATCGTCATCGACGCGCCGGCGCGGCTGGAACAGATGCAGCGCCGCTTCTCCGCGCAAGTGCCGGTGTTTGCGGTCGATGCGCTGGCCTGCGAACCTGCGGCCGTGCTGGCGCCCTGGATGGGGGGCGCGCAAACCTTGATTTTGCTGGGCTCGCCGGGCGCCGGCAAGTCGACGCTGACCAACACCCTCACGGGCGGGTAGCAGGCCACCGGCCGGGTGCGCGCGGATGACAGCCGCGGGCGCCATACCACCACGTCGCGCTCCCTGCATTTTTGCGCGGGCGGCGCCTGCATCATCGATACCCCGGGCTTGCGGGCGCTGCGCCTGGACGCCGATGAAGAGCAGCTTGAAGCCGCCTTCGAGGACATCGATACGCTTGCGCGCCAGTGCCAGTTCCGCGATTGCAGGCACGAAGCTGAGCCCGCATGCGCGGTGCGCGGCGCGGTCGATGAGGACCGCCTGCGCAATTACCACAAGCTGCTGCGCGAAGTGCGGCGCAGCCAGCAAACCCCGCTCGAGCGCATTGCCGACCGGGCCAGGTGGAAGGTGCTGGTCAAGGCAGTGGCGGCCAAGGACCGCCGCAAGCGGGTGTAGGCGGACGGCTAGGGCGTAACGCGCGCATCGGTTTCGACGCGTTCGATGTAGCAGTCCACGCCGCTGTTGACTGGCTGCGCAATATGAAGGTGCGTCGATAATGATTTGGCATGGCTGGCAGAGGCCGGGGCATTTAGCAAGTTGGCTTCATCGGGGAGCGTCATTCTGGTACTTTGTCAGTCCGATGAGCGCTACCAGGCAAAAGACGGCACCGGCATAGAATGTGGACGAAGCCCCGAGTCGATCCCAGAGCAGCCCCGCCAGGACGCTCGCGACGAGCATGGCGATGCCACTCATCAGGTTGAACACCCCATACGCCGTGCCGCGCAGATCGGCTGGCGCGGTATCCGCAACCATCGTCGCCATCAACCCCTGCGTGATCCCCATGTGCACGCCCCATAGCGCGACCCCGGCCAACACGACAGCCCAGTGGTCGCTAATGGCCAAAACCAGGTCGGCGGCGATCAAGACGATGAGGCCAAGTGCGAGCAGCTTGGAATGGCTCATGCGGTCGGAGAGTTTCCCGAATGGATATGCCGACACGGCGTAAACCAGATTCATCGCAACCATCACCAGCGGCACCAGTGCGATGGGGATGCCACCTTGTTGAGCGCGCAGGACAAGAAACGCCTCGCTGAACCTGGCCAACGTAAAGACCGCGCCGATTCCGACGACCCACCAGTACGGAGCGTTGAGGCGTATCAGGTTTTCTCGGCGAATCGGATTGGTGCGTTTGCCCATCTGGTGCTGCTGCGGCTCGCGCACGCCGAACAAAAGCAGGGCAACGGCGAGCACACCAGGGATCACAGCGACCCAGAATACCATCCTGAAATCGTTGGCCCACAGAAGCATCAGGCCGACCGCGAGCAGCGGGCCGATGAATGCGCCTACAGTATCGAGGGACTGACGCAGGCCAAAGGCCGCGCCGCGCAAGGTCGGCGGCGCAAGGTCGGCGACCAGTGCATCACGTGGTGCCCCCCGGACGCCTTTACCAACCCGGTCCAGCAATCTGGCCGTCAGCACAATGCCGGTCGTATTCGCCACCGCAAAGAGGGGCTTGGTCAGGGCACCCAATGCGTAGCCGAACAACGCCAGTCCCTTGCGTTTGCCGAGATAGTCGCTCAGCGTCCCCGAGAATACTTTGACGATCAGCGCGGTGGATTCGGCCAGACCTTCGACTATGCCAACCGTGAGGGCGCTCGCGCCGAGCGCGCCAACCATGAACATCGGCAGCAGGCTATGCACCATTTCCGACGAAATGTCCATCAGCATGCTGACGAAGCCGAGCATCCATATCCCGAGAGGAATCTGTTTAAGTGTGCTGCCGATTTGCCTTGTTGTCATCGCATTGCGCCTCCGTTCCCAACTGAATAAGACCCAGCCTTGCACATAGAGTACTGGTGCTTTGCATACTCGGGCAAGAAAATAATCTGATGGATACGGCTCGGCGACAAAGCCGCTTGCGGCGGCACGGTGATTGAAGCATCCGCCGGCGTCCAGTCACGGTCGCGGCTACAGCGACCAGGGCGCACGAATTGCCTGCAACAAGAACCGGTGTTTTTTGGCCCCTGCTTGCGCCGTGTTCATGGTGTACGGCCGAATCAACTACAATACGGGTGATGAGGGCGGGTTTTCGTTCCCGGCGCCCGCCAGCTCATGCCACTTATAAAGATCCTATCAGCGCTATGCGTCGTCCACCCAAAGACCCCTCCCACAAACTGTCCATTGACAGCCAACGGCTCGTCAGTCTGTCCATGGCCATCGCGCAAGCTGCCAGCCGCGTCGAAGAGCGGTCCTGGGAGCATCAGCTCGATACGCAGCTGCAGAAACTGCTCAAGACCGGTCACCAGGATACCGTCGACACCGTGCTCAACGCTCTCTTCAAGGACGACCTGAACGGCTATGACGTACTGATGGAAGCGGTCGAGGCAGTCAGCGAATCGTCCGTCATGGTCGAGATGCACAACGGCGTCGAGACCAGCTGGCAGGCACTGCTGGTAGCTGCGCCGATCCTGGCCTGGACCCGTTTTTCGATCGGCTCCGGCCCGATTCCGGCCGAGCTGGCAACGACCTTGTCGGCCCACTTCTCGGCCCATTTGCTGGCCGAAGGCACGCGCATGGCGATGGCGCCGACGCTGTTTGCGATCGACCAGCTGCCGCGCACCCACGCCGAAACGTACGCCGTCACGCACAAGCTGGCGCAGGCCGCCTTCAAGGGCAGCGCCATCAAGCCGGCCGCGCGTCCGCCCGAAACGGCGCCATTCCTGGCCGACACGCGCTACCTGCTGATCGCCGTCGTCGCGCCGCTGGGCGCGCCGCTGTTTCGCTGGCAGGAGCCGCAGCACCAGCTTAATTTTGCCGTCGAGCGTTCCAACGCGCTGGAGCAATGGCGCGAGCAGGCGATGCCGAACATCGCGCGCCTGCTGCCGGGCTGCGGCATCGAGTTGCTGTTGCCGGAGGCTTACTACGTCGCCTGCCGCGAAGCCGACAAGCTGATCCGGCCGGTGTCGATCCGCGCCGCCGTCCATTACCTGACCAACACGCTGGCGGTGGAACCATCCGACCTGCGCGCGGTGGTGGCCGGTTTCGGCGAGGAAGCGGCCGACGGCCAGATCGACGAGTACCGCGTCGCCTTCACCTTGCGCCAGACGGCCGACGTCATCTACGGCATCGTCTGGCCGCTGTACGGCCAGGAGGACGAGGACGGCACGCCGGTGGAAGGCCTGATCGGCGCGGGCATCGCCGGCATCGAAGAGCAGAAGGCGCCGCTGGACGAAATCCTGGCGCACCTGAACGAGGCCGGCATCACCCACATCAAGAAGCACAGCGAGCACTTCGTCGCCGAGTACTGCGACGACTGCGGCGCACCGCTGTTCGCCGACCCGGCGGGCGAGCTGGTGCATGCCGAGATGCCGGAAGACACGCCGACCGGCGGCGAGCACTTCCACTAGAACGAAGCCCGGGAAACCGGGCTTTTTTTCGTCTGCAATACGAGAACGCCATTGCTCCCGCCGTCAGCTGAGCCGTCATTGCTGCCACTGGCAGAAATGACTGCTCGCGAACGCAGGATCCCATTTGCTCGCATCGCCACCAGCGCAAGCGCCACCACCTTGGCGCGAAATGGGGTCACCGCGTTCGCGAGGACAACGGCGATACCAGTCAGCCGCGGTGGTAGGTGCCCATCAGCTCGGCCTGCGCCAGCACGTGGCCGGCCATCGCGTCCTCCAGCTGCTGCTTGGTTGCCGGCTTCAAATCCGGCAACATCGCATCGAGCGCGTACAGCTTGAAGAAGTAACGGTGCCGGCCGATCGGCGGACAAGGCCCGCCGTAGCCCGTGCGCTTCGAGTCGTTCGTGCCTTCCCGCGCGCCGGCCGGCAACTGCCGCGCCCCCTGCTCCAGTCCAGCAGCGTCGGGCGCAATGTTGTACAGCACCCAGTGAACCCAGGTGCGCTGCGGCGCGGCCGGATTGGGCGCGTCGGGGTCGTCGACGATCAGCGCCAGACTCTTGCTGCCGGCCGGCACGCCGGACCAGGCAAGCGGCGGCGACAGGTCGTTGCCATCGCAGCTATAGATCGGCGGGATCGGCCCGCCGGCGTCAAATTCGGTCGAGGTAATTGCAAGTGTCATGGCATCCTCCCTTGTTGATTGACGGCGCGCACGCCGATGCCCGCCAGCCATTAATATAATTGTATCGATTCGGTAAACAAGCTGTGGTACCGTTGGTATCACTTTTTCGATCGCGAAACAAAGTGAGCCAACCGCCCGACGACGAATGCACGGTGCTCGCGACCGGCCCGAACGCGCCGGGAGCGCCGCGCAATGGCGCCGACAACGCGTTACCGAACGGCACCCGGCTGGGCGAATTCGAGATCACTGGCCTGCTCGGCAAGGGCGGCTTCGGCATCGTCTATCTCGCCTATGACAGTTCGCTTGACCGCCACGTCGCCCTCAAAGAATACATGCCCTCGGCGTTCGCCGCGCGCACGCAGCAGGCGCACGTGCGCGTCAACGCCGAACACGACGAGACCTTCCAGGCCGGCCTGCGCAGCTTCGTCAACGAAGCGCCCATTTCGACGATCCGTCGCTGATCAAGGTGTACCGTTTCTGGGAAGCCAATGGCACCGCCTATATGGTGATGCCCTACTATCACGGGCCGACGCTGAAGGAAGCCCTGATGATGCGTCCGGAGCCACCCGACGAGGCGTGGCTGAAGCGGCTGCTGGCGCCGCTGCTCGACACGCTGGCCTTGCTGCACGAGCAACAGTGCTTCCACCGCGACATCTCGCCCGACAATATCCTGATGCTCGAAGACGGCCGCCCGCTGCTACTCGACTTCGGCGCCGCCCGCCGTGCCATCGCCGGCATGACGCAGGAATTCACCGTCATCTACAAGCAGAACTACGCGCCGATCGAACAATACGCCGACACGCCGGCCATGCAGCAAGGCGCATGGACCGACTTGTTCGCGCTCGCGGCAGTGGTCCACTTCGCCATCGCCGGTTGCGCGCCGCCGCCGGCCGTGGCGCGTGTGATGATCGATCCCTATGTGCCGCTGGCCGAGCGCTTCGCCGGCCGCCTCAGTGCGGGTTTCCTGGCTGCCATCGACCGCGCGCTGTCGGTCCGGCCGGAGCAACGGCCGCAAAGCGCCGCCGAGATGCGCGCGCTGCTGCGGCTGGCCGATCGCCGCCGCGTTGCGCGGCCCGTCTTGCGCCCGCGCTGGCACTACCTGGCCGCCTGCGCCATCGCCGCAACGGTGATCGCGGCGGTGGTCGCGGCCGCAAGCGGCTATGCAACGCTGCGCAGCAAGGCGCCGCCGGCGGCACCGCCCGTTGCCGCCGCGCCGTTCGTCCCGGCCGCGGCGCTGCAGCATGTGGTGGCCGGCGCCAGCGCCGATGTCAACGCCGCGCAGCCGCGCGTTCAGATCGGCCGCGACCGCCTGAACTTTTCGGTGCGCGCATCGCACGACGGCTATCTCTACGTGCAGATGGTCGGCAGCGAACGCAGCCATTTCTGGCTGCTGTTTCCGAATGCCGTGGACAAGGACAACTTCATCAAGGCTGGACAGACCGTGACGCTGCCGCGCCGCGGCTGGCACATGGGGGTGGATGGCCCGCCGGGCACTGACCGTTTCGTCGCCATCGTGTCGGATGTACCGCGCAACTTTGACGGCGCCGGCCTTGTTGCCGGCGAACTTTTCTCCGAGTTTCCGATCGCGCGCGCCCGGCAAATGCACCGCAGTTACACCGGCGCGACGCCGCTGTTCGCCGGCACGCCCGACTGCACGGGCAAGCCCGGGTGTTCGCCTGCATATGGCGCGAGCATGTTTTCTGTTGAAGAGGTTGCGAATTAGGTACGCTTCGTTCAGCTAGGTAAATAAGCTTGAATTTTGTGATAATTTCAACTGTTGGCAGGTCGCCATTGGATGTGTCACCATGAAATTGATCGTGCGCGTTATTGTGGCTATGCTGATCATGCTGTCGGCAGTTGGCCGCGGCGCTGCCGAAAAGAAACTGGCCCTGGTCATCGGCAACGCCACCTATGTCAACGCCGTGCCACTGGACAATACCGTCAACGATGCCAACGATGTCTGCGCAGCGCTGCGCAAGCTCGACTTCGACGTGCTTTGCAAGACGAATCTCGCCACCAAGCGCGAATTCAAAGATGCCATCTTCGAGTTCAGCGGCAGGATCAACGACCAGACCATCGCCCTGTTCTACTACGCCGGCCACGGCGTGCAGATCGACGGCCTGAATTATCTGGTGCCGACCGCCGCTGCGATGCGCACCAAAAGCGACATCGAAGACGAGAGCGTGCAGATCAACTATCGGATGAACGAGCTCGAGGGGCGCCACGCGGCCCTCAATATCTTCGTGCTCGACGCCTGCCGCAACAATCCCTTCATCAACCCGATCCGCGGCTACACGCCCGCACGAGGGCTGGCCTCGCAGCTGTACGCGCCAAGCAACAGCATCATCGCAATGTCGACCGGGTTGGGCCAGCTCTCGCTCGACGGCACCGGTCGCAACGGCACCTTCACGAAAAATCTGCTGAAATTTCTGCCAACGCCACGCCAGCCGATCGAGGACATGTTCAAGGCGGCCAGCGGCGACACCAGCGTCGAGGCCAGATCGCTCGGCCATCGCCAGGATCCGCAAGTGACCACGTCGTTTGCCGGCAAGTTCTGCCTGGCCGGCTGTTCCGACAAGCGGCTGGCCAGCGACGCCGAACTCAATGCCAAAGCGGCGCAACTGGACAAGCTGCAGGTGGCGATCGCGCAGACCCGGGCCAAACAGCACGAGCTGGCCGAGCAGACGGCCGCGCTGCTGAAGAAGCAGGCCGAGCTGGACAAGCTCAGGAGCAGCGTCGAGCAAGCCCCGAGCGGCAAGGGCCGCGACGCGGTACAGCAGAAAAACGCGATGACCTCGGTCAATGCCGAACTCAGCGCGTCGACGGCCAAGCTGGCCGAGATGGAAAGCATGAAAGCGGCGCTGCTGCAAAAGCAGCTTGAACTGAGCAAGATCCTCGACACGCTGGCCGTTCAGCAAGCCGGCCGTCAACCTGCAGCTGTCACAGGCGCGTGCCGTCGCGGTGCGCGACTACCTGGTCAACAGCAAGCATATCGATGCCGCAAGATTAGACCCGATCGGCAAAGGCGACCAGCACCTGATGAACAAGGCCAATCCGATTGCGGCCGAGAATCGGCGCGTCACGCTGGTCAATTTGTCGCGGTAGATCGTCCCGGCAAGTTCGCCCTATACAGACTCCGACGATTGGGGCGGGAACAAGGACCCTACTTCGGCAGCCGGATATGGGATTTCACTGAACTGTCAGATCGGGTTGCCTCGCACATCTTCAGCGTACACGAGAACTTGACGCCGTCGTCCCTTGGGCCAAATAGATTCGGTACCTGATGGTCGAAGAATCCACACACTTCGACGCCATTCCAGATGGCCGATAACTTTGCCGGCCTGGTCGTGGTACACCGAGCGCCACGACCGCACCGCCTTGTCGCCCCACAGCGCCAGCTGGGTCAGGATGCTGATCACGGCGACGCGGGCGATGATGATTTCCACGCGCTGCGGCAATTCCAGCGTCAGGCTGCCGGCGTACACGGCGAGCGCGGCGATCACCGGCCAATACGTCGCGTGCAGCACGCGCATCGCGAAATCGTCGAGCCTGGTGGGGGTTCGCCGGGCGATTACCGCGACATGGCGCACAATAATCATCCTGGCGAGCATGGCGGCCAGGTACAGACCGAGGGCGATGGCGAACGCCATCGTCCATCGGGCCATTGCATTGCCGAGCAACTCGTCTTCGATTGGGCCTTCCCTGACGCTGCAAGAGAAGTTTGACCGCAGGGCCCCCGATAGTTCCTGCCAGCCGTCGCCCGCGTCAGCGTGCGGGAATCGCCTCGATGACGCGGCGGGCGAATTCGGCCGAGTTGCCGGCGTGCCAGCGCCAGACGATCACCAGGTCATGATCCGGCGACACGGTGATCGTGTTGCTGCCCGCGCCCAGCGCGCCGTAGGCGTTGGCCGGCAAGCCGGGGAAGTTCTTGCCCTTGGTGTTGAGCCACCACAGGTAGCCGTAGTCGGGCCCGTGCTCGCTTGGCGCGAGCGCCGCCTTGACGTAGGACGCGGGCAATATCTGCTTGCCTCCCCAGGCGCCGCCGCGCAGCCACAGGTAGCCGAAGCGCGCCATGTCCGACGAATTGATCCACATGCCGCCGCCCCAGCGGGTGCCGCCGCTGACCGAGGGCGCGCGCTTGCCGCCGAGCTCGACGTAGCTGTTGTGGTAGGGCACCCACTTCCACGAGGTCGACGCGCCGATCGGTCCCATCACCTCATCGTGGAACACCTCCGGCACCGGCTTGTCCAGCACGCGCAGCAGCGACAGCGCCATGCGGTTGATGCGCACGTCGTTGTATTCGTAGAACGTGCCCGGCCGCTGCAGCGCCCGCGGCTTGCGCTCGCCCTGGCCGTAAGCGGCGGCGCCGACAAAGTCGTGCTGCTTGCCCCAGATGGCGCCTTCCCATTCCGACTCCTGCTGCAGGTGCTGGCGCCAGGTCACCGCGGCGTTGCGCGGTGACTCGTAGCCGCCATCGAGCACGCGCTTGCCCACCGACTCGTCCAGACTAGCAATCTTGCCGTCGCGCTGAGCCACCGCGGCAACCGTCGAGAGCATGCTCTTGGCCACCGAATAGGTCGGGTCGACGAACGCCGTGTCGCCGAATTCAGCCACCACGAACCCCTTGTAGATGACCAGGCCGTTGGTGCGCGCACGCCGCGTCGGCATCGAACCGAGCAGCGTGCCGAAGGTGGCCTCCTGGTCGGAAAAGTCGAGCGCGCGCGTCGTCTCGTGGTTCCTGGCGTAGCTCACCGCCGCTTCCAGCAGCGCCGGGTTCAAACCCATCTCGGCCGGCGTCTTCCTGGCCCAGTCACCAGCAGGCGGGAAATACTGCGGCTCGGCAGCCTGCACGGCAATCGGCACCAGCACGGCCGCAACACACAGGCGCCAGGCGGCGCGCCGGCACAATGTCATCATCTGCAACTTTCTTTGGAATGGCTACCAGCTTGAAAACGGATGGCGCACCAGGTTGGAGTTGTAATAGCGCCGGTCGCCGGTGACGTCGTCGCCGATCCACTCCGGCTTGTCGAACTGCTGGTCTTCGGCGCCGAGTTCGATTTCGGCCAGCACCAGGCCCTCGTTGGCGCCGAGGAACTCGTCGACCTCCCAGGTGTTGCCGGCAAAGTCAATGCGGCGGCGGTACTTTTCGACGATCGGTTGCTCGCACAGGCGTTCGAGCAACTCGTTGGCGTCGGCCAGCGAAATCGGATACTCCCACTCGCCGCGGGTGGCGCCGACGCTCTGGCCCTTGATGGTCATGCAGGCGTGCTCGCCTTCGACGCGCACCCGCACCACCCGCGCCGGATCGGACGACAGGTAGCCCTGGCGCAGCAGCACCGGCGCACCAAGCGCGCGCCAGCCGTCCGCTGCGAGCAAGAACTTGCGCTCGATCTCGACGCCCATGATCAGTCCAGCGACTGCAGGATCGGCTGCAAGATAGCCTCGCCGAGCAAGCTGCTGCGCGCGCCGTTCCAGCCGGTGCAGGTATCGGGCAGGTCGGCGTTGTCCTTGAACGGCATTTCCAATGTCAGCGACAGGCACTTGAACGTGTGGCCGATGTACTTCGACGCCAATGTCAGCATGTCTTCGTTGTACTTGCTCGCGGCGTAGCCATACACGTTCTGGAAGTCAGGGCTGGCCGCCATGTACTGGTCGACGAACGCCTTTTGCCTGGCCGCGCGCTCGGGCGTGAAGTCGGCCAGCATCTCGTTGCCGGCCACGAAGTTGTACGGCAGCGCTTCGTCACCGTGGATGTCGAAGAACATGTCGCAGCCGACTTCGTGGATCTTGTTCTTCACGCACAGTACTTCAGGGCTGCGCTCGAGCGAGGGCGTCATCCATTCGCGGTTCAGGTTGGCGCCGGCGGCGTTGGTGCGCAGGTTGCCGCGGTAGGCGCCGTCCGGATTCATGTTCGGCACGATGTAGAACACGGCGCGCTGCAGCAGCTTGCGGGCGACCGGGTTGGCGTCGTCGAGCAAGGCGTCGAGCATGCCTTCGACGAACCACTCGGCCATCGTCTCGCCAGGATGCTGGCGCGCGATGACCCAGATCTTGTTGGCCGCCGACGCCTTGCCGACCACGACCAGGTTCATGTCGCGCCCGTCGACCGTGCTGCCGATGTCGATCACGCGCGCCAGCGGGTTTTCGGCCACTTCGCCGAGCAGGCGCAGGTGGCGCTCCCACGAGTACGGCTCGAAGTAGGCGTAGTAGACGCTGTCGAGTTCTGGCGTGTGGCTGATCGTCATGACCTGGCCGTCGAAGCTGGTGGCAACGCGGAACCACGTCTCGCCGTCATAGCTGGCGCAGGCCTGGTAGCCTTCGAAACCTTTCGGATAGGTGGCCTGGCCGGCGTTCAGGAAGCGGATCGTGCACGCCTGCCCGCGCGCGCCCTGCAGGCGGAAGTGGAACCACTGGTGGATGTCCGCGTGCGAATCGCTGCGCAGGTTCAGGTCGATCCGGGCGGCACTGTCGGCGGCCACCACGTCGATGGCGCCGGAGTCGAACAGCTGGCTGATTTTGATGGGCATGGAAGATCCTTGAAAAACGGGTTCACGAAGATGAGCATGATACCCGTATTTCAGGCGCCGCCGACAGCGGCGCCGCTGCCTCAGGCGTCGAGATTGATCAGGTCGCCCTGGTAGTGTTCCATGATCTGGCGCATCAGTTCGACATTGCCACGGTCGAGCAGCACGGTCAGGTTCGGTTTGCGGTCGAGCTCGATGGTCATGCGGATGAAATCGTTGAACTGACGGCACTGCACGCTGAGCGCGCGCGGGGTGACCTGATCGTCCCAGTCGTGCTGGTAGATCGCCGGCGGCGCCGGCGGCTGCAGCAGGTTCGGATCCTGGTTGACCGGCAGGTGCTCGAGCAGCCAGAACACGATCGACGCCGGCACGAAGACGCCCGACTCTTTCGCTTCACGGTAGGAAAATTTAAACAGCAGCAAGTTACCCACCTGATCGCAGGACATGCACATGCTCTTGACTTGACGGATAACCGCTTGTTTCACCACGAAATTCCCCAGGGTAGATTGAAAAGGCGCGACGATTCTACCCCATCCATTCTGGCGAATGGGTCAAACTGGAATGGGAGAGCGGAAATAAAAAGCGGGGAGCTGACGCCCCCCGCCGCACCACGGGCCTGGCCGCCCGACGCCAGCGTCACTGCCGGCGGCGGCGCCCCAGGCTACTTCTTGCTGCCGCTCGAACGACCCGACTTGCCGCCTTCCGCGCCGCCGCCTTCGCCGCCGCTGCGGTTGCCGCCGCCCTGCTCGGACTGCTTGCTGCCGCCCTGCTCGGCCTTGCTGCCGGCGCGCTCGCTGCTGTGCGAGCGCGACTCCGCCGACTGCCGGTTGCCGTGGCTCATGCTGCCGGCCTTGCGGGCTTCCTCGGACGTGAACTCATGCGCCGTGCCTTTCTGGTGTGCTGCCTTGCCGCCCTCGCTGGCTATTTCGCGCTGACGGGCCGGATCCATGGATGCGAATCCGCGATTCTTGGTACCGCCCCCCTGGCTTGCGCTCTGGTTGCCGCTCTGCTTGTTGCCTTGGTTACCCTGATTACTTGAAGCCATGGTGAACCTCCCTCATCTGTTCAATCCGCCGCGATTGCGGAGGTCGATGCCCGATCCGTTCTACGGCAAGGCCGTTGAGCGAGCAGGTGAAACCATCTTATGCAGCGGGGATGGATGAGGGTATAGGACGAAAGCAGCCGACTTTGTAGGACAACAGGCGACAGAAAATGCGCAAAATAAAAGCTTCGTCCGCTGGAAACGTCCCGTCAGCGTGCGTCCTACATCGGCTCGGTCGGTATTCCTATTCTGAACCGCGTAGCGAACCTGCATGATGGCAATCTAATATCGCGGGCGCGACCGCGCCGCAGTTCACCGCTTTTTCACTTCCACAAAGGAAACCACCATGACCACGTCGAATCAACGCAGCACGGACAACAACCAGACCGACAACGGCGGCAACGAGCTGAACGTGTCGTCCTCGCGCGCCTTTTCGAAAGACGACACCACGTCGACGCCGGACGGCGTGACGCAGGTGCGCGAGTCGAATGACGTTGCCGGCGGCCTGCCGAAAAGTCCTGGCGGCAAACACCTCGCCGCCGACCAGAAAATGGACGACGACACCGGCTTGTCGAACACCGCCAACCAGCCGCCGGCCAACCCCGACCGGCAAGACCTGCAGAGCAACGTCGGCCGCCGCTCCGACGGCACGCCGGACTAAGCGGCAGGCCGGGCTGCCCTCGCCCGCCGGGGGCGCCCGGCGAAATTTCCCAAACGCAGCCAACGTAGCGCTGCCATTCCCAGCAAGCGCGTATATTCTTGGCAAAAGCACACCTCATCAATAATTCAGCAGGAGAAGCATATGAAATGGGAAGGCAATCGCGAGAGCGATAACGTCGAAGACCGCCGCGGTGACGGCGGCGGCGGCGGCGGTGGCGGCTTTGGTTTCGGTGGTCGGTCGATCGGTATCGGCACCATTGCCATTGCGCTCGTCGGCTCGTACTTCCTGGGCGTGAGCCCAATGACGATCATCAACATGCTCAGCGGCGGCGGCGGCGCCGTGCCGGTGCAGCAGGAACAAGGGCCGGCCCAGCGCCCGCCGGCGTCCGACACGCAGGCCAAGTTCGTCTCGACCGTGCTGGCCGACACCGAGGACACCTGGGGCGAGCTGTTCCGCGCCCAGAACGCCCAGTACATCAAGCCGAAGCTGGTGCTGTTTACCGGCGCTACCCAGACCGCCTGCGGCACCGGGCAGAGCGCGTCCGGACCGTTTTATTGCCCCGGCGACCAGAAGGTGTACATCGACCTGGCCTTCTTCCGCCTGATGGAGCAGCGTTTCAAGGTCACCGGCGAATTCGCGCAAGCGTATGTCATCGCGCATGAAGTGGGACACCACGTCCAGCACCTGCTCGGCATCGACCAGAAAGTCGCTGCGCTGCGCCAGGGCGGCAACGAGCGCCAGGCCAACGCCGCCTCGGTGCGGCTTGAACTGCAGGCCGACTGCTTCGCCGGCGTCTGGGCGTTCCACGCCAACCGCTCGCGCAGCATCCTTGAAAAAGGTGACGTCGAAGCGGCGCTGACCGCCGCCACCGCGATCGGCGACGATACGCTGCAGCGCCAGTCGCAAGGTACCGTGGTGCCCGACTCGTTCACGCACGGCACGTCGGCTCAGCGTGTGCGATGGTTCAACAAGGGGATCGACACCGGCCAGTTCGAGCGGTGCGACACCTTCAACGCGCGCCAGCTGTGAAGTGGCTCGCCTTCGGCGCCGGTATCGTCGCGCTGGGCTCTCTGGTTGCCTGCTCGCCGCTGACGGCGCTCAACGCACTGTCGCCGGCTATCGGTTCCGACAGCAACGTCGACATCGCCTACGGGCCAGGCGCGCGCAACAAGCTCGACATCTACCGGCCGGCAAAGGCCAGCGCGGCCTCGCCGGTGGTGGTGTTCTTTTACGGCGGCAACTGGAGCACCGGCCAGCGCCGTGACTACGCCTTTGTCGGCCGCGCCCTGGCCGCGCGCGGCATCGTCGTCGTCATTCCCGACTACCGGCTGTATCCCGAAGTGCGCTATCCCGACTTCCTCGACGACTCCGCGCAGGCGGTAGCGTGGACCGCCAGGCAGATCGCGACCTACGGCGGCGACCCGGCGCGCCTGTTCGTCATGGGCCATAGCGCCGGCGCCTACAACGCGTCGATGCTGGCGCTCGACCCGCGCTGGCTCGGCAAGCAGGGCATGGCGCCGAGCGCGCTGACCGGCTGGATCGGCCTGGCCGGACCCTACGATTTCATCCCGATCGTCAACCCGACGGCGCGGCCGGTGTTCCATTATCCGAACACGCCGACCGATTCGCAGCCGGTCAACCATGTCTCCGGCCCGGCGTTGCCGGCGTTGCTGATCGCGGCGCGCAACGACAAGCTGGTCAATCCGGTGCGCAACACCGGCGGCCTGGCAAACCGGCTGCGCGCGGCCGGCGTGCCGGTCGAGGAAATCTACTACGACGGCGTCAGCCACACCACGCTGGTGGCCTCGATGGCCGCGCCGCTGCGCACGCTCGCGCCGACGGTCGATGCGGTGGCGCGCTTTGTCCAGGCGAGCGCGAAGCGTCCCATTGATGCAGGTTCAACCCGCGTGACGCAGTAAGAACCGCCGCCCCGACGGCGTGATCCAACTCGAACAAACAGGTAGTGTTCGTGGGGGAGCCATGCCGTCGACACCAGCAAACGCCGCCGACGCAATCGGTATCGAAATATCGGTCGTTGTCCCCACCCGCGGCAGGCTCGACCTGCTCGACCGTAGCCTCGACGCGCTGACCCGCCAGGACTACCCGGCCGGCGCCTACGAAGTCATCGTCGTCGACGACGAGCCCAGCCGCAACACGCTGCAGCTGGTGGCCGGCTGGCGCGCGCGCACGCTCGACCGTGATGCGCGCCTGGTGTATGTCGCCAACGACGGCGCGCATGGGCTGGCGGCGGCCCGCAACCTCGGCTGGCGCAGCGCGCGCGCGCCCATCATCGCCTTCACCAATGACGACACGGTGCCGGCCACCGGCTGGCTGACGCAGGCCATGGCCGCCTTCGACGCCGGCACCGACGTGCTGTGCGGCCGCGTGGAAACGCCGACGCCGGCGCCCGCGCACCGCGACGACGTGGCCAGCGACAGCGACGGCGCGGTCGAATTCGTCGCCGCCAACTGCTTTTGCCGGCGCCGCGTGCTCGAAGCGCTGGACGGCTTCGACGAGCGCTTCCGCGACGACTGGCGCGAGGACAACGACTTCCACTTCCGCCTGCTGGAGATGAACGCCAGCATTGTCTCGGCGCCGCAGGCGGTCGTCGTGCATCCAGTGCGGCCGGCGGCATGGGGCGCGAGCCTGTTCCAGTTGCACAAGATCAGCTTCGACGCGCTGCTCTACAAGAAGCATCCCGCGCTGTACCGCAAGAAAATCCGCCGCCAGCCCTGCTGGGAGGACTACGCGATCGTGGCGGCACTGGCGGTCGGCGTGCTGGGCTTGGTGGTGGGCCACGAAATCCTCGCCGTCGCCGGCTGGGGCGCCTGGCTGGTGCTGACCGCAATGCTGTGCATCCGGCGGCTGCAAGGCAGCAGCGCGAGCGTGGCGCATGTGGCCGACATGCTGTTCACGTCGGCGCTGATTCCGCCGCTGGCCGTATTCTGGCGCCTGCTCGGCGCCATCAAGTACCGCGTCCGCTTTGCCTGACCGATGAAGACCGTGTTCCTCGACAAGGAAGGCACGCTGGTCGACGACTTCGCCGGCCCGTGCCGCTTCACGCTGCGCAGCGGCACCGGCCCGGCGCTGCGGCTGCTGGCGCGGCTCGACTATCGGCTCGTTGTCGTCAGCGACCAGGCGCCGATCTGGATCGGGCCCGGCGACGACGACGCCATGGCGCCGGTGGCGCACCGGCTGGGCGACCTGCTGTTTCGCGAACGCCTCACGCTGGAAGGCTTTTACCACTGCACCCATGATCCGCAAGGGTCGTCGACGCGCTGCTTCTGCCGCAAGCCGCAGCCGGGCATGCTGCTGACGGCGGCAAAGGAGCTGGCGATCGACTTGCGCGCCTCGTGGATGGTCGGCGCCACGCTGCATGACATCGAGGCGGGCAACCGCGCCGGCTGCCGCACGCTGCTGGTCGACAACGGTCACGAGAAGGAATGGCGGCTGGGGCCGCGCCGGGTGCCGACGCGCATCGCACCCGATTTGTATGCCGCGGCGCTGCTGATCGCCAGCGAGGGGGACACGCGGTAGGCGGTCGATTGCACGTGCTGTTTCGACGCGTCAGCCAAGGCTCTTGTATGCTTGGCTAACGAAACGAGGAGACAGACCATGCGCGCAATCGAAATTACCCAGCCGGGCCCGCCCGATGTCTTGCAACTGTGCGAGCGGCCGATACCGGCAGTGACGCCGGGCCACGTGCTGATCCGCGTGCACGCGGCCGGCATCAACCGCCCGGACGTGTTGCAGCGCACCGGCAACTATCCGGTGCCGCCAGGCGCGTCCGACATTCCGGGCCTGGAAGTGGCCGGCGAAATTGTTGACGGCGACCTTGCCGGCAGCGGCTTCGCGCTCGGCGACATGGTGTGCGCGCTGGTGCAGGGCGGCGGCTACGCCGAGTATTGCAGCGCCGCGCTGTCGCTGTGCCTGCCGCTGCCGAAAGGCATGAGCGCGCTGCAAGCGGCATCGCTGCCGGAAACGTTCTTCACGGTATGGAGCAACGTGTTCGACCGCGGCGCGCTGGCCGACGGCGAAACGCTGCTGGTGCAGGGCGGCTCATCGGGCATCGGCGTGACTGCAATCCAGCTTGCCAAGGCCCTGGGGCACACGGTGTTCGCCACTGCCGGCTCGGATGAAAAATGCCGTGCCTGCGAAGCGCTGGGCGCCGACCGCGCCATCAACTACCGCACCGAGGATTTCGTCGACGTCGTCAAGGCCGCCACCGGCGGCAAGGGCGTCGACGTCATCCTCGACATGGTCGGCGGCGACTACGTCCCGAACGAAATCGGCTGCCTGGCCGACGATGGCCGGCTGGTCATCATTGCGCTGCTGGGCGGCGCCAACGCGACGATACCGCTGGGCCAGATCCTGCGGCGCCGGCTGACGGTGACCGGCTCGACGCTGCGTCCGCGCCCGGTGTCGTTCAAGGCGCAGATCGCCGCGCGGCTGCGCGAGCGCGTCTGGCCGCTGCTCGAAGCGGGCGCGATCAAGCCGGTGATCTACAAGACGTTCCCGCTGGCCGACGCTGCGCTCGCGCACGCCTTGATGGAGTCGAGCGAGCACGTCGGAAAGATCGTGCTCGAGGTGGCGCCGCGCTAAGCCCAACAAGCTGGGGTCAGGTCTGACATTCGGACATTTCAACCCGAAATGCTGGTGTCAGGTCTGACATTCGGACATTTCAAGGAGCGAACTGTCCGAATGTCAGACCTGACACCGGAAATTAGACACCGGAAATTATGACAGCGAAAATTACTGCAGCTGCTTGAGCAAGGCGCGCGCCTCGTCGGCCTGCGCGAACTTCATGTTGCCGGCCATGAGCACCTCGAGCTCCTTGCGCGCGGCCGTCTTGTCGCCGGCCTTGAACAAGCCCATCGCCATGTGGTAGCGGATGTCGCGCGCCTGCGGCGCCAGGGCGCTGGCCTGCTTGAGCAGCGGCAGGCCGCGCGCGGTGTCGCCCTGCTCGACCAGGATCCAGCCGAACGTATCCATCACCATCGGCTGGTCGTTGGCCAGCTTGTACGCTTGCGCGGCAATGTCTGCCGCCCGGGTATCCTGCGACAGCTGGTAGGCCAGCGCCAGGTTGTTCAGCGCCACCACGTTCGCCGGCTGCTGTTTCAGTATCGATTCAAACTGCGCCGACGCCGGCTTGTACTGCTTGTCAGCCATCATCGTTTCGCCCTTGTACAGCTGCGCGCGGACGTCATCGGGATGCTGGCGCAGCCACGCCGCCAGGCGCTTGCCACCCTCGTCCTGCCGGCCGGCTGCACGCAGCGCGTTGACCGACTTGACCATCAGTTCGCTCGTCTTGCTCAGCTCCATCGCCCGCTCGAACGCGTCGAGCGCCAGTTCCGGCTTGCCTTGCGCCATGTTGATGTCGCCCTGCAGCTGGTAGCCGGCCGCCCCTTTCGGGTGGTTGCGCTGCATGCTGGCCGCGGTCATCAGCGCCAGCTCGTTCCATCCCTTGCGGACATACAACTCCGCCAGCGCCAGCTGGGCCGCCGGAAAGTCGGGCTGCATCGCCAGCGCCGCCTTCAGGTAATCCTCGGCCTGCGTCGGCCGCTTCAACAGCAGGTGCATCGCCGCGACCTGCATCTGCGCGTGCGCCGAGCGCGGCAGTGCCACCGCCAGTTTCTTGTACGTGTCGAGCGCCTGCTCCCTTTCGCCATTGGCAAGCTGGCCCTTGCCAAGCAAGTCCAGCAAGTCCGGATTGTCGCGATGGATCACTTGCAGCTTGGCCGCCGTGTCGAGCGCCTTCTGGGTCTTGCCGGTCTGCAGGTATTGCGCGACCAGGTTGACCGCCGGCGCAATCGCATTCGAATCGGCCGCGTTGGCCTGCTCCAGCCACTTGGTGGCGTCATCGTTCTTGCCTTCGCCGGCGGCGAGCGTGGCCAGCGCGGTCATGACGTCGCTGTCGGTCTTGTTGTTGGCGAGGAAGGCGAGCAGGGTTTGGCGGGCCGCCTCCGGCTTCTTCTCGCGCATGTCGAGCTGCGCGAGGTTGGCGGCGCCCGGAAAGTACGCCGGCTGGATCGTCAGCGCCTTGCTGAAGCTGGCGCGCGCCTGCGCCAGGTCCTGCTTGCCGACGTAGACCAGGCCCTTCAGTTCCTGCACGGCCGCATTGTTCGGTTGCGTCTTTTCCAGCGCCAGCACGGCATCGTACGCCTTGTCGATATGATTCAAGCTCAGTTCGGTGCGCACCAGCGCGATCCCGGCCTGCGGCGACTTGACGTCGAGCGTGGCAGCGAGCTGCAAGTCATTGACCGCCTGCGCCTGGTCGCCTGCGCCAAGCCGGCTCAGCGCCAGCGACGTGCGCAGCTTGGCCGCTTTCGGTTCCAGCGCGCTGGCTTTTTCGAACAGCTCGGTGGCCTTGCCGAAGTGGCGCGCCTGCATGTACGACTCGCCGGCCAGCGCCAGCACCTGCGCATCCCGGCGCGGATCGTTCAGCGCAGGCGCCAGCACCGTCAGCGCGTCGGGCGTGTGGCCGGTACGCAGCAAGGTCGACGCCAGCAACTTGCGCGCATACACATTGTCCGGATTCTTTTCGAGGTAGTGGCGCAGGTGGTGCTCGGCCTGGTGCAGCGAACCGAGGTTCAGGCTGATGGCGCCGGCCAGCAGCACGCTTGGCATGTGATCCGGCGCCACGCGCAACACCCGGTGCATCGCATCCTGCGCGGCGGAGTACTTGCCTTGCGAGAAGTCCAGCAAGGCTTGCGTATAGTTCAGCAGCACGCTGGTCGGCGCGAGCTTCCTGGCGATATCGAGGTCGGCCTGGGCCGACTCGAACTTGCCGATCGCCGTCTTCAGGTAAGCTTTCTCGATGTGCGCCGAGCGATGTTGCGGCGCGATCGCCACCACCTTGTCGTACGCCGCCAGGGCCTGCTCCGGCTGGTTCTGTGCGCGCAGCAGGTCGCCCTTGAACAGCAGTGCATCGGTGTTGCGCGGCTCGGCTGCCGTGGCCCGGTCGGCATAGCGGACGGCGCTGTCGACATCGCGCGCCAGCACCGCCACGCGGCCCATGCCGATCAGCGCCGGCGTGAACGTCGGCCTGGTGGCCAGCGCCGCCGAATAAAGTTGTTTGGCCTCATCGCGCTTGCCCATGGCGAGCAGCGCATCGGCGCGCACGCAGAGCAACTCGGCACTTTGCTTCACGCGCGCCTCGGCCGCCGTTTCGTCCAGCACTTTATGGAACAATCCCTGCATCTGCAAGGATTTGCCCAGTACCGGCAACGCTTGGGCGCCGCGATAGCCGTGCTTGAGCGCCATGCGGATTTCTTTCTCGGCGCTGACGCCGTCGCCCGTGTCGAGGTAGACCGTGGCCAGCTCGTAGCGAGTCTCGGCGTCATCGGGCGCCGTTTCGACGACGTTTTTCAGCACGATCGCCGCGGCGCTCAATTCGCCCTTCTGATGGTAGATCTTTGCCTCGGCCAACGTTCCGGGGGCCAAATCGCCCTTGCAGCCGGCAAGCACGGAGGTCAGCGTGACGGCGCCCGCAGCACTAAACCACAGGAAACTTTTGTTGTTAAGTTGCAACATCCAAACCCTCGCCAGCCGGCCGTTCAACGATGTTGAATGTTGGCATGTTAGCAGCATAGTAGCAATAAATTTCCTAGCTACAAGCCAGTGTTACGGCATTTGTCGGGATTACTTACAACGTCCGACAACGAATTATGCAATCCATCGATAAGTCGCTGTTAATAAACAGTTGTTTATTTTAGGCATGATTAATGCTTAAATGATCTCAAACAATAAGGGATCGTCCAAAATGAAAAACCTGTTCAGCGTCGTGCTCGCCGCCTGCCTCGCGTTCGCCGTGGCCGGCGCCAGCGCCGGCGGCATCAGCGACATCGGGGTCAACGGTTACTGGGGCGGCGACGGCCACGGCTACAACGACGTCATCGGCAGCAGCACCTACGACATCCAGGGCGCCACCATCACCCGCGTCGGCAGCATCCTGACGGTAGCGATCGCGACGAACTTCGCCGGCCACGCCGGCGCGCAGCCTGGCAGCGCGCCGGGCGGCATCGGCTATGGCGACGTGTTCCTGTCGAAAATGTGGAACCCGTTCGGCACCGATTCGCACCACACCAACGACAACGCGGTCAACGGCACGCTGTGGAATTACGGCCTCAGCCTGGATAACCGCTGGAGCAACACCGGCGGCGACTTCATGCTCTACAAGCTGAACGGCGCCACGAATGCCGCGAATATCTACAATTCCGAGCAATTCATGAACTGCGACATCGGTAGCGAGTGCTACTACCGCAACGGCCAGGCCACCGCCGTCAAGCGTGACTCGGGCACCGTGAGCAACACCGGCCTGACCGGCAAATGGTCCGTCACCACCGACCAGGAACTGCGCTTCGTCATCAACATTGCCTCGAGCGACCTGATGAACTTCGCCTCGTTCGCGATGCACTGGGGCGAGACTTGCCAGAACGACGTCATTGAAGGTGCCGTCAGCATGGTGCCGACGCCCGGCAGCGTCGCGCTGATCGTGCTTGGCCTCGGCGCCCTGCTGTTCTGGCGTCGCCGCCAGAGCACTGCCGAGTAAAGGCAGCAGTAAGCGCAGCGCAAGGTGAAGCAGCGAACAGATATCATCCAAGCAAACATGCAATCCTCTGGTACCGACAACTTCGTCGCATCTACGGGAGGAAAGCCATGTCAGACAATCTGCAGAAAGCCGGCTCACAAGACCGCAGCCGCATCAACGTGAACGAAGCGTGGGAAGTGAAGCACTGGACCGAAGCGCTCGGCGTATCGAAACAACAACTCGAAGACGCGGTAAAGGCGGTCGGCACCTCGGTGGTGGCGGTAAAGTCGCACCTGGGCAAGTAATCGCCGCCTGAAAATCTGGGGTCAGGTCTGGCAATCGGACATGCACGATACGACATGTCCGATTGTCAGACCTGACCCCAGCTGTTCGCACGGAATCCGGTTCAGCCAAGTTACATGCAATTTGAATGCAGGCATACACCCTATCCAACAGTTTCCCGGCGCCGCGCATGGCTAGTTCAGTTCCAGAGTTCGAATACCTGCCTCAAGAAGGCGAGATGGTGGGGCTGCTGCGCAGCACCGACTGGTCCCGCAGCAGCCTGGGTATGCCCGGCACCTGGCCCGAAACGCTGCGGCTACAGCTCAACGTCTGCTTCGATTCGCAGTTCCCGATTGCCATCTGGTGGGGCCCGGACCTGGTCCAGTTCTACAACGACGCCTACCGCCCTATCCTCGGCGCCACCAAGCACCCGGCGGCCTTCGGCCGGCCAGCGGTCGAGACCTGGCCTGAAATCTGGCCAACCATCGGCTCGATGGTCGAACAGGTGGTGCAGCGCGGGATCGCCGTGCGCGGCGACGACATGCCGCTCGTCCTCGACCGCAACGGCTTCCCAGAACTGTGCCACTTCACGTTTTCGTACAGCCCGATCCGCTCCGTTGATGGCCGCATCGACGGCATGTTCACGGCGGCGGTGGAGACCACCGCGCGCGTGCTGGCCGAGCGCCGGCAGGCGTTCCAGCTGACCTTGGCCGACCGCCTGCGCGGCCTCGTCACCGCCGACGACATCATCGCCACGGCGACCGAGCTGGTACGACAGCATCTCGACGTCGCGCGCGTCTACTACGCCGAGGTCGACGACGAGGCCGGCACCTTCCGCATCGATCAGCGGTGGACGCAAAGCGGCGACCTGCCCGAGCTGCCCTCGCACGGGAACATCGCCGACTTCGGCGCGCACCTGCTGCAGACCTTGCGCGCCAACGAGGCAATCGTGGTCGATGACATCGGCGCCGATCCGCACCTGCGCGCGTTCGCCGGCGCTTTCGGGCAGCTTGGTATCGCGTCGATGGTGATCGTCCCGCTGTTCCAGTCCGGTCGCTGGCGCTGCAACTTCAATGTCGTCCACGCGCTGCCGCGCCGCTGGAGCCAGGCAGACGTCGCTCTCATTGCCGATGTCGCCGAGCGCACCTGGAATGCGGTCGAGCGAGGCCGCGCCGAAGAAGCGCTGCGCATGTCGAGCCAGCTGAAGGACGAATTCCTCGCCATGCTCGCGCACGAACTGCGCAATCCGCTGGCGCCGATCAGCGCTGCGGCCGACCTGCTGTCGGCGCTCAACCAGGATATGGCGAGTATCCGCAAGACCAGCGCCGTCATCAAGCGCCAGGTGGCGCACATGACCGGACTGGTCGACGACCTGCTCGACATCTCGCGCGTGACGCGCGGCCTGATCACGCTCGAATCGAACGAGATCGACCTGCGCGACATCCTGGCCGACGCCGTCGACCAGGTGCGCCCGCTGATGGCGCTGCGCGGTCACACGCTGCAGTTCGACCTGCCGCCGGCTGCCGCCATCGTGCGCGGCGACCGCAAGCGGCTCGTGCAGGTGGTGGCCAACCTGCTTAACAACGCCGCCAAATACACGCCGGCCGGCGGCCACCTGACATTGAGCGTGACGGTGCAGGACTCGCAGGCATCGGTGGCGGTGACCGACGACGGCATCGACATGGATGCAGACCTGGTGGGCCGCGCCTTCGAGCTGTTCACCCAGGGCAAACGCAACGCCGACCGCTCGCAAGGCGGATTGGGCATTGGCCTGGCGCTCGTCAAGACGCTGGTGGAACTGCACGGCGGCACGGTACGCGCGCGCAGCGAGGGACTCGACCGCGGCAGCGAATTCATCGTCACCTTGCCGACGATCGCGCCCGCGGCGCCTGGCCCGGTGACGCGCCCCGCAGCGCACGCGCTGGCGGCGCCGTTGAAGGTGCTGCTGGTCGACGACAACGTCGACGCCGCGCTGATGCTCGCCATGCTGCTCGAATCGGCCGGCCACGACGTCGCGGTCGACCATACTTGCGGGGCGGCGTTGCAGCGGGCGCCGTCCATGGTGCCCGACGTCTGCCTGCTCGACATCGGCCTGCCCGACCTGGACGGCTATGAACTGGCGCGGCGCCTGCGCGCGGAACCGGCGACGGGCGCTTCGGTGCTGGTGGCGGTGACCGGCTACGGCCAGCAGTCCGACCGCGACGCCGCGCGTGGCGCCGGCTTCGATCATCACTTCACCAAGCCGGTCGACGGCAATGCGCTGATGGCGCTGCTGGCAGACCTGCGCGGCGGCAGCTAGCCTGCGCGGGTACGAGCCATCCACAGCATGCGCACCGACCGAGCGGCAAGCCACCGCCGTCGGCAGCTACCTCAAACAGTTCGACCGGGCCGCCACCAGGGGACATGGCGACGCCGCCCTGGTCTCGATGTTCAAGGAAGCGTTTGCTGGCATGCACAGCAGTATCGGCGCCGCACCCTCCCCGGGCGGGTGCGCGGCCAGCGCCGTGCAACTGGAGGCGCAAGACCACGCCGCCATGACGGGCCTGGCCGACTTCAGCTCTGCAATCACCCAGACGCCGGACGCGGTCAATCCGATGCGTCCCGCCGAGCAGGACAACTTCGCCTATCAGGTGTCGCGAGAGACCAGTGTTGGCGGCCGCAGCCAGGCCGATCGCTGGTTCTCGCAGCAACAGAAATTCCAGCTCAGGGCCAGCTATCACACCCCTTCCGTGCCCGGCACCGAGCTGCGGCTCGGTCGCAGCGCCGAATCGCAGAATTACAATTATCATGAGATCGACGACGACGAAAAGCGCCGCGACGAGCGCCTTCAATTGCTGGCGAGCCTGAGCGGGCAGGTGTTGCTGCAGGCGTATCCGAATGCGCACCTGGGCAAGTAATCGCAGCCTGAAAATCTGGGGTCAGGTCTGACAATCGGACATTCTCGATACGAAATGTCCGAATGCCAGACCTGACACCGGGTGTTTTGTGACCGCGGGTGTTTGCCAACCACAGCAACCGCAACTGCGGCTTATGCCGGCACCGGCGCCTCCGGCGTCAGCAGCGCCACGCCTTCCTCGTACGTTCGCAGCACCATGTCGACGCTCTGCTCGACCACCGACTGGTCGGCGTCCCTGTCGTCGGGACTGAGGCGGATCGTCACCACCAACGCTTGCGGCAGGCGCTCCCTGAAGTGGCCGGCCACCACTTGCCATTGAACCAGCGTGTCCTTCAGCGGGTACGTCAGGAACACGGTCGACACCAGGTTGCTGCGATCAGGTCCGGGACCTTCGTCCGGCGCCGACACCGATACGCTGCGCGCGTCGAGCCCGACTTCGCGCAGCGACAGCACGAACAGCTCATTGAGCAAGTCATCGCGCTCGTTCGGCAGGCCGGCGGCGAGCGCAATCGACCCTGGCGGCACGTCGAGCGACCCCTGCCAGCGGCCAAGATGGAGCTGGCGCATCTGGCGCAGATGGGCGCCGACGTTCGCATCGAGCATCGATATGCGGCGCCGGCCGCGGCTTTTGCGCGCACTGCCGGAGATCGGCACGACCGCCTCGGCCAGCGCCGCGATCGTGGCGCGCACCTTGTTCTGCTGCGCCTTCTCGATACGCCCGGTCGCATATTCGTCGGCGCCGAGCGCCAGGCCTGGCAGCAGCACCTGGTCGCAATAGCGGGCGAAGTTGAACTTGCGCAGATAGGCGTGGGCATCGCGAATGATCGCGTCCGCGTCGCCGGAAATGATGCGGTGATAGAAGCGCTGCGCCTCGCTGGTGTTGGGCGTATCGGCAAACAGGATCGTGATTGGTTCAAGCGCGCGGACGTGGCGGCCGGCGACGACGAGGCACAGCGTCAGCGGCGTAGACAGCAGCAGGCCGACGGGCCCCCACAGCGCGCCCCAGAACAGCGCCGACACCATCACCGCCAGCGGCGACAAACCGGAGCTGTGGCCATACACCTTCGGTTCGACCACGTTGGCGACAATCAGCTCGAGGCCGACGAATATCGCCACACACGTCAGCGCCAGCGTCCAGCCAGGATCGATGGCGGCGACGAACAGGGCGATCGCCGCGCCGGCAACCAGCGCGCCGAGGTACGGCACGAAGCGCAGCAGCCCGCTCAGGGCGCCGAACAGGGCCGCGTGCGGAACGTCGGCGGCCCACAGCGCGGCGCCGACCACGGTGCCGAAGACGACATTGACCAGGAACTGCGAAAAGAAAAACCGCGACACGCCTTCGGTGGCGTCGCCCAGCGCGCGCATGGTGCGGCCCACTTCACCCTTCCCCGCCAGGCGGACCACGCGGTCGCGCAGCGATTCGTGTTCGAGCAGGATGAATATCAGCAGCACCAGCACCAGGCCCGCTTTGCCGATCGGACCGGACACCAGCGACAGCAAGCGCGTGACCGTGGCGGTGGTCGACAATTCAGGCGTGCGGATCTCGACGGCGATCGGCTTGTTCTGACCGGCCGCCAGGGTCGGCCCGCCGCGGCGGGTTGGCGCCGGGGCCACCGGCAAGGCGGGCGCCACCGCGCGCAGCTCGGCCTGAATGCGCGCGAACGGACGCTCGGTGATCTCCCTCACCGTCTCGAGCTTGGTCTGGATGGCCGCGCGGTACTGCGGCAAGTCGGCGGTGACGGCGACCATCTGCGCGGCCAGCACGATGCACACGCCGAGCACGCACACGCTGCTCAGCAACACCGCGATCAAGGTCGATGGCATTTGCCCCATTCCTGTCCTGGCGAGCGCGCGGACCAGCGGCGCCAGAATGAGACTAAGGACCAGCGACAGAGCGAGCGGCTCGAGCACGTCGCGACCGAAATAGAGCAGGCCCAGGATGCAGGTTGCGGTCAGAACGGAGCTTGACGTCACCTTGGAAAATGAAGCACTGCTACTCATTGGCGGACTCGCTGCAGGAAAGGCGACTATCCTGTCACTAGGTAAAACGTTGACTATAACCAAAAATGGGGGCCGCAGCAAACGCCGGGGCACTCAGGCGCATAAGGTCTGTCACCGTTTGAAACGCATGCGTTGCCGTTAGGATGAAGGAAATGGCCTCAGCAAATGCCGGAACCATCAGCAGCTCGGATCAGGGCTTTTTCAACTGGCGGATGACGCTCGCCACCTTGGTGGTGATGACATCGACCGCCGGGCCGTTCGCGCCATGCGGCAAGATGACATCGGCGTGACGCTTTGTCGGCTCGATGAACTGCTTGTGCATCGGGCGCACTGTTTCCAGATACTGGGCAACGACGCTGTTTACCGAGCGACCGCGTTCGGTAATATCCCTTTGCATGCGGCGAATGAAGCGCACATCGGGCGCGGTGTCGACAAAGATCTTCAGCGACATCATCTTGCGCAGGTCCGCGTCATACAAGGCAAACAGGCCTTCGATCACGATGACCGGGGCTGGTTTGACTCGAATGGTCTTGTCGGAGCGGTTGTCGATGGTGAAGTCGTACTCCGGCATGTCGATCGCCTCGCCATTGCGCAAGGCCTGGACGTGCTGTACCAGCAGGGGCCAGTCGAAGGCCTGCGGATGGTCGTAATTTTGCTTGCGGCGCACTTCAGGGGAGAGATCGGATTGGTCGCAGTAGTAATCGTCCTGCATCACGACCGAGACCATCTCGGCGCCGAACGACGCCAGCACTTGCTGGGTCACCGTTGACTTGCCACTGCCGCTTCCGCCAGCGACACCAATGACAAACGGAAGGTTTGAGTTCTTGTTCATCCCCGAATGATACCGGAGCGGCGATGGAACTGACAGGGCTGACAGCCTGATGAGTATTTGGTCTTTGGTGCGTTCTGCGCGCAGTTACATACGAACTGCACTGTCAGGGTTGTACCGATTAACGCGAACAGCAGATCGATGTACGTACTCAACAGAAAACGCATTGCCCGCTGCACCTGACTTTCACTCTGCCGTATCGAGACAGATTCAAACACGGCTAACGGCCTGTCGCACAAGCCCTGAGGATAAACAATCGGCAGCCACGGTATTTCGTGTCGACGGGCCTTCCCGGCGCTACCTCCGACTACTATGACCTCTGCTGAGACCCCGCTCCGGCTTGCACCGTCGCCCTTTCAGGCACAAGGCGGGGCGTCCCCAGGTAAGGGCCGCACTCCTTCATCACACAACCGCCGCATTTACGCCACTTCTCATTGACCACAAGGGCTTTGCGGTTTCTCGCCCGCTCGCCCTGATCGGCAGCGCCTTCTATGCGATTCGTGTCCCTCGGCTCATGATTTATGCTCCACGCTTCCTTCCCACACTCGGTTGCCCTCATGCAGTTGCGCTTCACTTCGCTCACTGTGGTCAGCTCGCGGCGGGACTTTCACCCACAGGAGTGCGCCCATGCTGGGCGCACGAGAAAAAGCTCCCTTTCGGGAGCTGATTGTAGTCACATGCACGTTACGCCAACCGAATGGACCGGCCTCGACTAGAAGGCGTATTTAAATACGTTATATGCGGCGACCAGCACGGCCAGACCCAAAATTGCAGCGAGGGCGGGATGCACCACCAGGCGCATGCGTCGCTTGCTATAGACACGACGACCCTTGATCCACACCTTTGCCTCCGCTTCCGCGCGAAGAAAGGCTACCTTCATCGCATCTAAGTGAGTGTTCTCGTAATCGGTAGCGGGGAAGTCGATCTGCCCTGCTTCCTTGCCATTGTCAAACAGATGCAGATTCCAACCACGTCCGGGAGCCTTGGCGTCTGGGCGAATGTCGTACGTGTAATTCATTTTTGCTTCCTCGTTGGAGCGGATTTCATAGCGGAGCGCGAGCCACAAACCAAGCGTTTGTCTTTTGCTTCAAGGATTACTTGTCGATAGGTTAGCAATTTCCACGCGGCAGTTCTGTGCGGCGGCTAACATAACCTTTCGACAATGAGAAATAAAAAAGCCCCTGGATTAACAAGGGCTTTTCGAGGCAAGCAACAGGTATCGGGCTGGGCCCGTGCAGGCTAAGTTTCGGCGCGTGGCGTTCCGCCACCGAACATCGCTTGACCCATCGGCTGACTACACAGGGTCAGCCTCGCAGCACGCTTTTGGACGGCTTCCCGCCGGGTTGCCGCCACCGCGGCAGCCCGCCCGCAGCACAATTACTTCGGCATCAGCACCGTATCGATGACGTTGATCACGCCATTCAACTGGTAGACATCGTAGGTGCTGATGTTGGCGGTGTTGCCCGCTTCGTCCATCGCGACGATGTTATGCATGCCGTTCATGTGGAACATCAGCTTGCCGCCGCTCGCGGTCGCCAGTTCGGCCTTGCCATTGCCCTTCTTGATGGCGCCCTGCAGCGCCTTGAAATCATACTTCCCCGGCACGACGTGGTAAGTCAGGATCTTGGTCAGCGTCGCTTTGCTTTCCGGCTTGACAAGCGTATCGACGGTGCCGGCGGGCAGCTTGGCGAACGCTGCATTGGTCGGCGCAAACACCGTGAACGGGCCCTTGCCTTTCAACGTTTCGACCAAGCCGGCAGCTTTGACCGCGGCAACCAGCGTCGTGTGATCCGCCGAGTTGACGGCATTGTCGACGATGTCCTTCGACTGCAACATGCTTTGGCCGCCGACGATAATGGTATTGGCGGCCAGCGCTGTGCCGGCGGTTGCAAATGTTGCGGTCAGAACGAGTACGGTAACGAGCTTTTTCATGATGACTCCTGGTGTGATTGTTTGCATGTGCATAAATTTATACGCGGCCACAACCACACCAGATTCACAATTTATTCTAACGGCAACTCGCGCAGTTAAATCTGCACCAGTGCGCCCTTATACAAGATCGGTCCCGTTGGCCCGTTTGGATTTGGCGAGCCGCCTTTTTGCTCCAGGCTGACTGCCAGCAGAGGCGTCGAGCCCGGTGTGACATCGCCCGGCATCGCCAGCGTCACCGCGCCGTTGGCCGCGAGCAGACCCAGCGAGCGCGGTGCGCCCTGCTTCGGCAACGCCCACAACTGCAGAACCTTGTCGGCAGTGACGGCCGAATCGCCGATGACCCTGACCATCAGCGTGCGCCGTACGGCGTCCGCGGTAACAACGACCGCGGCCTGCGCGTTCTCGCCGCTCAGTGCCGCAACGTAGGAAACTGCGGGGGCGTCGACAACCGGGGCGCGCGTTGCGAGGACGAACACGAGCAGCATCGCGACCGCGCTTGCACCGAGTCCAAGGCCGCGCCAGAAATTCAGGCTGTCGCGCAACCGACCGGAAATCGCTGCTTGCACTGGCGCCATGCGCAGCGCCGCCAGGTTGAGCCTGCGCTCGATGCCGGCCCACACGCTCGCCGGCGGCTGCACGGAAGATGAAAGTTCGGCCAATGGATGAAGCGTACTCTGCCAGCGCGTGACCGCCTGCGCCAGGGTCGCATCGATCTCGATCCACTGCTCGAAGCGGCGGCGCGCACCGCCCTTGAGCGTGCCGAGCACGTACTCGGCCGCCAGCTGTTCGCGGAGCACTTCATTGCGCTGCAAATTGCGGTGATTCATGCGCGCTCCAGTTTCGACATGCAACCGCGCAGGCGTTCGAGGCCGCGCCGGATCCACGTCTTGATTGTACCTATCGGCAATTTCAACTGCTCCGCCACTTCACTGTGCGACAGGTCGTGATAGAACGCCAGCGCGATGGCCTGCCGATGCATTCCTTCCAGGCGCGTGAGGCATTGCGCCAGCGATTTCGCGTCGCCGCTCAATTGCAGCGCTTCGAACGGCGTCGCCGCGCCACTTTCCAGCGCTTCCATCACGGCCGGATCGAAGGTGTCGGCATCGATCTCCACGCCGGCGCCCGTCACACCGGCGCGCCGCAGCGCATCGAAAGCCTTGTTGCGCACGATCGTCGTCATCCACGTCATTGGCGCCGCAAGCGCTGGCTGGTAGCTGGCGGCATTGTTCCAGATGCTAATGTAGCTCTCCTGCAGCACTTCCTCGGCCCACTCTTTCTTAATCAATATACGCGTGGCAAAGCCAAACAGTTTCGGCGAAGTTGCGTCGTACAGACGGCGGAAGGCCACGGCGTCGCGTTGTGCGACCGCCGCGAGCCATTCCCGCATTTCAGTTTGCTGCGGATCGATAGATGACACGAGATTATCCGTTCTAGAATTTTGGCCGAGCTAGTGGTGTCCAGCGTTGTGAAGAGCGCAACAATTATAGACGAGAACTTCTCGTGTTTCCGAGCCACCGTGCCGTTTTACGACGGCATAAAAAAATAAGTTCAAAAGTTTGAATCCATTTCCAAAAAGACTTCGTATATGAGCTTAGGAGCACGAAGTAACGTTCAAACAACTCCGCGGCGCAGCTGCATCCCACATAACCAAAGGAACGATCATGGACAAGACCAAACGAACCAACCTCTTGCTAGCAAGTATGATTTCAGGCGCCGTGCTGGCAGGCGCATTCGCGCCGGCGCAGGCGTCGAGCCACCGCGAAGCGCCGTTCCTGACCAAGGCGCCAAAGGTCGACGGCACCGACTTCTACATGTTCCGCAGCTACGCCGCCGGACGCGAAGGCTTCGTGACGATGATCGCCAACTTCCAGCCTTTCCAGGATCCGCAGGGCGGCCCGAACTTCTACCAGTTCGACGAAAACGCGTTGTACGAAATCCACATCGACAACAACGGCGACGCCAAGGAAGACATCACGTTCCAGATGCGCTTCAAGAACACCTCGAAAGGCATTGCGCTGCCAATCGGCGGCAAATCGGTACGCATTCCGCTGATCAATTCGAGCACCATCTCCGGCGTCAACCCGGCGTCGCTGAACGTGCGTGAAACCTACACCATCGACATGGTCAAGGGCGACCGCCGCTCCGGCACGCG